>NZ_JACOOD010000056.1:0-21898 GCF_014287405.1 Bacteroides sp. NSJ-48
TTTGGCCGTCAAACCTTGTTTTCGGGGGAATACCTAAAGATACAAAAAAGCCAACTAATTCGCAATAATTTGTGTATGAATTAGTTGGCTAATTTTGTAATATTTAATGAATGTCCCTAATTTTATTTGCCTCTCTTCAATACCATTGCCGTACGTGCCGGAATGTAAAGTTTAAGCCACTCTTTTTTCTCTTTTTTATATAAAGGGTCTGAAAGAGTAAAATGCTTCACTGTATCATCAGTCAGTCCATGGCCGCCATAATCAGGATTATCTGTATTTAAAATGACTTCGTACTTACCGGCAGGAACTAAAAATCCATAGTCAGTGAAAGACTGTTTGGGGTTGAAGTTGAATACAAATATCAAATCCTTACGCATATACGCCAATATCTGATCACCGTCATTATGCCAGATTTCCTGAATTGGTGTAGTTTGGAAGTTTTTTACGCTTTTAATAACTTCCAACATGGCGCAATCAAAATCGCCCAGATAATGATATGCCAGATTCTTATTATCTACCAGATTCCATTGACGACGGGCATATTTGCACGACCAGCCATTACCTTCACGGGGGAAGTCTATCCATTCGGGATGACCGAATTCATTACCCATGAAATTAAGATAACCGCCATTGATAGTCGATGCTGTGAGTAAACGTATCATTTTATGCAAAGCAATACCGCGATGTACCGTATAATTTTCATCGCCTTTTTGCATATGCCAATACATATCGGCATCTATCAAACGGAAAACAATGGTTTTGTCGCCTACCAACGCCTGGTCATGACTTTCTGCATAAGATATTGTTTTTTCGTCCTGGCGACGATTGGTTACTTCCCAAAACATGCTGGACGGTTTCCAATCTTCATCTATCTTTTCCTTGATAGTCTTAATCCAATAATCGGGAATATTCATAGCCATGCGATAATCAAAGCCATAGCCGCCATCTTCAAATTTGGCTGCCAGACCGGGCATCCCCGATACTTCTTCCGCAATGGTGATTGCCTTGGGGTTAACTTGATGAATCAAGCGGTTGGCAAGTGTCAGATAACAGATCGCATTATCATCTTGGTGACCGTTGAAGTAATCCCCATAATTACAGAATGCTTCGCCTAAACCGTGACTGTAATACAACATAGAAGTCACGCCGTCAAAACGGAAACCGTCGAAGTGATATTCTTCCATCCAATACTTGCAGTTGGATAGTAAGAAATGGATTACTTCATTCTTTCCATAATCAAAGCAAAGCGAATCCCATGCCGGGTGTTCACGACGGGCACCCGGATAGAAATATTGATTCGGATCACCGGCAAAGTTACCCAAGCCTTCAACCTCGTTCTTCACTGCATGAGAATGAACAATATCCATGATAACGGCAATACCCATGCTGTGGGCAGTGTCAATTAATTCCTTCAGCTCTTCCGGAGTACCGAAACGGGAAGAAGCCGCAAAGAAACTGGAAACATGATAGCCGAAACTTCCATAATAGGGATGTTCCTGGATTGCCATAATCTGAATACAATTATATCCGTCTTTGGCTATGCGTGGAAGAATCTTTTCCTGAAACTCTCTGTAACTGCCTACTTTTTCCTCCTCTTGTGCCATACCGATATGGCATTCATAAATCAGCAGCGGGTCTGTAGCAGCTTTGAAAGTTTTTTTCTTCATCTTGTATGGTTTCTCCGGAGACCATACCTGCGCACTGAATATTTTGGTTTGCTCATCTTGGACAACCCGGTTGGCCCATGCCGGGATACGTTCGCCGCAACCGCCGTCCCAATGTACCATTAACTTATACAAGTCACCGTGTTTCATGGCATCAGCCGGGAGCGTTATTTCCCAATTACCGTTTGCTTTTCGTTTCAGACTGTATTTTTTCTCTTCTTTCCAATCGTTGAATGTACCAATCAGGAAAATCTGGGTGGCATTGGGAGCCCATTCGCGGAAAACCCAGCCGTTATCAGTACGATGCAAACCAAAATAAAGGTAGCCGGATGCAAAATCCGACAATGTCTGTTTCCCTTTATTGGTTAACTCTGCCTCTTTTTCAGCGGCATGTTTATGGCGGCCGTTTATGGCATCTGCATATGGTTCCAGCCAAGGATCGTTCTTAATCAAATTCAGTGTTTCCATAGAGGATTGTTTTTGGGTATTTGTATTATGCTTTAACTTTCACAATAACTTTTTTCACGCCGTCCGGAGTGATTCCGGGAGCATGTCCGTCTTGTGGGAAGAAAATGGCAAACATACCCGGTTTTACTTCGATATAACTTTCTGCCAGACCGGTAAAGAAAGTAATATCCTTTTCCGCGTTATAAGGAGCATCTTCCGGCATACAATCTTTTGCTGCGGTATACCCCATTATTTCAGTACCTGACAGAGGTATTTGGATATCAATAAAGTCTTTGTGCGTTTCCAGTTTGGCATCTTCCTTTGTTTTAGGTTTGGTTTGCGCTACGTTTACAAGCAAATCCTTACCTTTAAGTTCGGTTTTTCCCACTTCCAGAGCGTTTAAATCGTGTGATTTCAAAAACTCAATAGCCTGTGCGAATAAAGGATTCAGCGAAGCATATTTCTCTATGTTTTCAAGTCTGTCTACTACCATAATTCAATTGTTTTTAAATTAGTTTTTAAATTTATTCAAAGTCGTCTATCGTGTAATTCACAAAATCGGAAAAACGTTTCAGTTGCCTGAAAATATCATCTGTACGTTCCAAAAAATCTGGAGCCAAAAAGAAACTGTCAGGCTGATGACAGGAAACTGTATATTCTTTACATTGCAGATATTTCAAATACGGATAGTCTTTAGAGAAACCTTTTGGAGCTGTTTTTAGGAAATTCTCGCCGACAACGGGAAAATATTGTTTAAAAGCCGGGTCTTCGACAATTCCTCGAAACTCATCCATGTTATCATAAACCGCTTGCCTCAAAGCTTTCAGCAGGGGAGAGGGCGGGCAATAACTGCCACCTGCCAAAAGGCAGTTGCCCGGTTGTAAATGAACATAGTATCCGCAATGGTCTGATTTCTTTCCTTTGGCATTGATATAGCCGCCAAAATGATTTTTATAAGGCGTTTTATCTTCGGAAAACCGTGTGTCTCGGTAGATACGGTATGTACAGTCTCTGGCTTCAATTCCGCGAATGCTTTCGTCAAACAATGAGATACGGGAGATAATTACTGTCAGCAAGTTCTCAAACTCGTTCCGGGCATTTTCATACTGCTCCCGATGGGCGTTGAACCATTCACGATTGTTGTTGGCGGATAGTTCTTTCAGAAATTGAAATATAACAGGGATGTTCATATCGTATATATCCTTATTTCTGCCAAATTTACGGATAATATTTCTAACATGCTACAAATAGGCATAAAAAAAGCATCGGCTTGGGTAAACCGATGCTCCTTACACATTTATCAATCAAACAGACGCTTCTGTTTTTTGATGTACTTACTTATCACAAGCAGGTACGTCTCCTTTAATTAATCTTATATCTAATACTATGAAAAACACATCTATATAACGTTACACTTTCAGATTTTGTTCATAAGGGTAAGGATAACTTTAGTATTTGTTATATCTTTGTCGGAAAAATAAATAAAAGATGGAAGAGTATAAATACGATGAAGAAAGTGTTAATGCACTGGTTAAGTGGGCTGAAACGGCAACATTTCCTGAACAGGTCATGTTAAGCGATGCTGAAAATATATTTGATGTAAAAAGGTATGTACGGGCTAATTTGAGCGATATAGCCGCCCATTACCCTGACGAATTCTATAATCCGGCTATTACCCGCCTATATAGATTAAAAGATAAAATGGAAGGTAAAGATAATGCAGAGTGATTTGGTCACCCTGCATTATCTTTTTCATAGCTTTATTTTGAGAATCTTGCCACTGTATCCTTCTACAGATATTTCCGTCGCCTTATAAGGCAATAAGCTTATATTTTCTTCTTTACCGGTCAATAAATCTACGGCTCGGTATTGTTCCATTTGCGGTATTTGCAGAAAATCGAAAGCGTGGGAAGGAATATTGATTGCAAGGTCTGCCGATATATGGTCGAAGTTCACGACAAACAGCAATAAATCCCGTCCGTACTTGCGCAAGAAAGTATATTGTTTATGTTCGTTGAAGCGCCAACCATTGATGTTGGCATACATCAGGTCAAAGAAATCTCCTTGCGAAATCGCTTTTTCTTCATTGCACAATGTTAATATGCGTTGATAGATGCCATACAAATGCTTCTGATTGTCCGTCAGCATCTTCCCGTCAAATTTTCCGCCGTTGCGCCAGCGGCGTATGGTGTCCACGCTCCAATAGTCAAAGATAGTGGTACGTCCGTCTCTGCCGCTGAATCCTTCGCTGTCCATCCCCAGCTCGCCGAACTCCTGTCCGAAATAAATCATCATGGGATTTACATTCATACAAGCCGATACGATGAGGGCGGGAATGGCTTTACGCGGATTGCTTGCAAAGAAATCGGAAGCGATACGCTGTTCATCGTGGTTTTCCAGAAAATTCAGCATTCGCTTTTCTATCCCGCCCAGGCTTTGCCATGCCCGTGTAATGGCGGTAGCGGATTCGTTGCCGCAAACTATTGCACGAAGTGTGTCATACAATCCCACTTTATCATAGAGATAATCAAATTTTCCACGAAACAGATAATTACCGTATTCTTTCGGATTATACACTTCGGCAATAAAGAGTAGGGTAGGGTATTTGGCTTTCACTTGCGGAATAGCCCATTCCCAAAACTCGACAGGAACCATTTCCGCCATATCGCAACGGAAACCGTCGATATGCTTCTCCGCCCAAAACATCAGAATGTCCAGCATTTTATTCCATGTATCGGGAATGGGGTTGAAATGGCAGGTACCGCCATTCTGGTAATCCACGCCATAATTCAGCTTGACCGTTTCATACCAGTCGTTGATGTTGGGATATGCGTCAAAGCGGTTATTTCCGGTAGCTTTGGCCGGGAACTCTTTATAAGGTTCGGCAGCAGCGCCTTTCATATCAAATTGTCCATGCAGTTCCGATTGCGGAATATAATAGAAGTTGTTATAAGGGCTGAACGCATAATCCGTATCGTCATTTGCTCCCAGTTGAGAAGTCCCGTCCGGCTGCATATCCGAATGATACTGACGCGCTACGTGGTTGGGAACGAAGTCGATGATAACCTTCAACCCGCTGCGATGAGTGCGTTGCACCAGATTTTCAAATTCTCTCATGCGTTCGGGAACGTCTTTCGCCAAATCTGGGTCTACATCATAATAGTCTTTTATTGCGTATGGCGAACCGGCTTTGCCTTTTACGATAGCCGGATGATCGGGGCGGATGTTGTAGCGACGATAATCCGTTTGCGTTGCATGTTCAATAATGCCGGTATACCAAATATGGGTAGCACCCAGCTTTTTGATTTCTCCTAATGCCTTGGCGGTAAAATCCGCCATCTTGCCACATCCGTTTTCGGTAATACTGCCGTTATTGATGCAGTGGTTATTATTATTTCCGAATAATCGGGTAAACACTTGATAAATAATCAGTTTATTTTCGTCGCTCATTTCTTTCTATTTAGAGAATGGTTATTTTTATTCTTTCCATATAGTGCCTTTTTCTATTTGCAGGCGCTCCAGTATATCATTAGTGGCATTATATCCTTGCATAAATATCTCCTCTGCCTTTTCCAATTCCCTGTTGCTGTAACCGTCCAGGTTGTAAGGCTCTATCAACAGGTCGGCTTTTTCCCGTTCGGGAAATGAATTGGAGCGGAACATGAAGTTGTACGAACGTAAGGCAACACTTACAATATTCATTTTGTACTTAGGCGCCATTAATGGGCTGACATTGATTGCCACAACTTTCTCGCATACCCGCCGGATGGTAGATACGGGCAGGTTCATCAGCAGTCCGCCGTCTACGTAGTACGTCTCGTCTATTTTTACGGGTGCAAACAGTACAGGCATACAGCAGGATGCGGCTACGCGTTCTGCAATATCTCCTTTATGAAAATGCGCAAGGCGTCCGTGGTCCAAATCCGTGGCGGTGATAATCAGCGGCAGCTGCAATTCTTCCAGTTTCTTCGCTTTCAGGTTGCTTTTCAGAAAGTCTTTGAATTCACTAAGTTCAAACAAGCCCACTTTGGGAATTACCAGCTTCGTTAAATCCTGGAATTTATGCCCGGCAAAATAATCCAGAACTTTATGAGGTTCGTTGCCGTCCGCATAGAAAACACCAGCCAGCGCACCTGCGCTGACACCGGAAATGATATTGGGCTTTATATCGTGTTCCAATAAAGCCTGCATGGCTCCTAAATGGGCAAAACCTTTAATGAAACCGCCGCTCAAGGCATAACCGATAGAGTATTTATTAGAGAACCAATTGTTCGTTGCTCCTTCCATGTTGTTGAAATCTACTATTTTTTGTTCGGTACGAAATTAGTTATTTTATCGTAGTAAGAAAGGAAAATAGCAGAAAAATGTTCATTTATTATAATATCCACGGAAATTTGAAACACGTTTCATCAAACAGCGCATAGTCGGCCGTACCGTTTACTGCAAAGGTTTTGATGCTGCGTGCCTCTTTCAACAGTTCGCGTGCCAACTTTATGGTAGCTCCTGTTTTTATACGGTCGTCCACCAGCAAGATGCTTTTTCCCTTGAAATTAAAATCGACAGGAGCCAGCAATTGCGGAGCATCGTACTTAGGATGCTGATATTCGTCCCTCAGATTGATACGCAGCAGATGCACTTCTTTTTGTAAACGCTGATTGATGATACCTGCCGGAACGATACCGCCATTGGCAATGGCTACAATCATATCAAAATCATCGTGAAACTCAATCGTACGGAAGCGTTCCAGCACTTCTTCCATTGTTTTTGCCATAAGAGTAATGCGGTTTATATTTTTATCAACTCGTAATCCATTGTTCCCAAGCCTATTTTTTCGGCGTGACGCAATCCGGCAAGCCAGTCCGTATCAGGATGTATCATGTGGAATTTGTCGCAGCCGCACAAGTCTTCGTGTTCGTGCTTTTTGGCAAGCACATTATCGCTGTGCAGTACGGGAGCCTGAATTACCAGGTCCGCACACGCCTTATCTAGCGCTACGGGGTCTGCCGATGCCAGCATGCCGAGGTCGGGAATGATGGCGGCATCATTATGGTTCCAGCAGTCGCACTCCGGCGATACGTTCATAATGAAACTGATATGGAAGTGCGGCTTGTCTTTCAGCACGGCAACGGAATATTCTGCAATCTTGTAGTTCAGCCGTTCGGACGTATCCCAGTCGCTCACTACGGCGGCGTCGTGCTGGCACAGAGCTACGCATTGTCCGCATCCCACACATTTGGTATAGTCTATTTCCGCTTTGCGTTCGGCATTCAGATGAATGGCATCGTGGGCGCAGTGTTTGACGCAGATATTGCATCCGATACAATTTTCGGTGGCAACTTTGGGCTGTGAGGAAGCATGCAGTTCCAGCTTACCGCCTACGCTGGCGCATCCCATCCCGAGGTTTTTCAGAGCGCCGCCAAATCCGGCCTGTTCATGGCCTTTAAAATGGTTCATGCTGATGATTATGTCCGCATCGGCAATGGCAGTACCTATCTTGGGAGCAGGGCAGTATTCTCCGTCTACCGGTATTTCTCTGTAGTCCGTACCTTTTAGTCCGTCGGCAATAATCACCTGGCATTGGGCGGATATAGGATTGAAGCCGTTCTCCATGGCGCTCTGCAAATGGTCTACCGCATTGGAGCGACGTCCGGAATACAACGTATTGCAATCCGTCAGAAAAGGTTTGGCTCCGAAACTGCGGAGCAGATTTGCCATGCGGGCGGCATAATTAGGACGGATATACGCCAGATTGCCCGGTTCGCCGAAATGTATCTTGATAGCGGTAAAACTGTCTTTTAAAGGAAGCTGTCCGATGCCTGCACGTTTAAGCAGACGTTCCATCTTATCTAAAAGGTTAGAGGTGGGAGAGGTGCGTAAGTCTGAAAAATATACTTTGGCTTTTTCCATGATAGATAGCTGTTTATTATGATTGTTTCTGCAAAAATAATAGATAATATTAAATAATGGCAGGTATATGCAACAAAAAAAGCAGCGGAGTGGATACCGCTGCTTCAACTTTGTTTTCAAGAAAAGGCAATTTGCTGTCTCTATGACAATCAGCCTAACGGGTTTTCTTCTTCGCCGCCGTTGCCGGAACCGCCACTGCCATTGTTCCCGCTACTGCTGCTGCCGTCCGTATAGTCGGTGTCTATAGGTACGGAACGGGTAACGCTCATCTCATTCAGCATGCGGTTGAATATCTTTCCCGGTGTAAACACGATACGTTTTGAAAGGATATTGCTTGCCTTAACGGCATCTTCCGTGCTCGCGCTTTTGGTTTTAATTGTGGGACGGAACAATCCGAATTCACCCATTTGTATGGTCTTGCCGTCGTCGATATCTTCCGCCATCATATCTACCAAACCGCTTACCACCAAATCCACCACTTTGCGGTGAATGCCGCACAAACGACTGACCTTTTCACACATTTTGTCGAAGTTCATTTTACCCGAACCGACAGATTTCGCTACATACTTTTCTGTGTTCGTCTTGTCAAAGCCGAATACTCTTTTGGTTACTACATACTGTAAAGCCATAATTGTTAAAGTTTAAAAGGTTAAAAAAATAAGGTTTACTAATGCCATTTATTTTTAATGACTATGCAAAGATACAACGGGCGTCCGCCGCCGCAGTCCCCTTTTAAACCCTTTAGAAATGTTTTTCCAATAATAAATTGCTATTGTTGCTGAAAAGTCTTATGGTCGTTTTTCTATTTCAGGTTTTTCCGGAAGAAATCCTCCAGCTTATCAAAAGGAATCAGGTCGGTACGGTCGTAAAGGTCCACGTGTCCTGCACCGGGTACGATGTATAGTTCTTTGGGGTCGGCAGCACGGGCATATGCATCTTCGCTGAACTCACGAGAGTGTGCCGTATCGCCAGTGATGAAAAGCAGTGCGCGGGGAGAAATCGTTTCGATGTCATTAAAAGGATAGAAGTTCATGAACTTCACGTTACTGGTCAGTGTAGGGTGGGTGGTAGTTGCGGGAGATGCACCTTTCGGGGTGTATTCGCCACGTTCGGTACGATAGAAATCATAAAATTCTTGTTGTATGGGATTGGATGCATCCGGACGTTCGTGCATCGTGCCACCTGTGTATTTCACTTCTCCTCCCTGAAATTTATGGGGCATAGAACGAAGCGGTTTTTTCAATGGTCGGGAAAAATGGGCGAAAGGTTTTGAAAACCAAAGGGTTTAGGCATGATCGGGAAAATGGGCTGAATATTTCGAAGCGGTTTTTCTCTTTACATGGCTTACATCTGCTTTACGTTTGAGGGGCTTTTCTTCGGATATTCGGGGGATTGCTTTACATCGGGCTTGCAGATGGGGCTAAAACGGCCTGGAAGGGTTTTATTTTCGGCTGTGTGGCCGTTTTATGGCTGGGTTGATGGATTTTGTTATATGATGGTGTGAACGGCTGTGTGGCCGTTTTTTTGTGCCTATTTTTAAAGATGTTGCCTTAAAATTCTTCCAAATAAGTATTATTTGGTATATTTGCAGCATAATAGAAACGAATATGGCAAAAGTGATTCATGTGCATTTGCTGCATAAAATAGACGGGACGAAGCAGAAAGATTGGTATTTCAGCAGTATATCGGCTGTTTATACGGTTCTGACGGCAGATCAGGTGGGGGCAACCAAGAATTACCTGCTTCATGCCGGGCTGTCTGGTAACGGCACAATATGCACGAAAAAGGCTATAATTAAGCAATCTACGCTCATCTCGGGTGGTAGTAAGGGAATGGTTAGAACGATATAATAGCGCCGTTAGAAAGGCTTGTAGGCGTTATTTCTTTGAATGCTGATTGGGGAGCTTATGGCTCCCTTTTTTTATGCCCCTACGGTTGGTTTTATTTGGTTAGGGGTTACTATTGGGGTTACTGTTAGGGGTTACTACTTCTTTAAGTTAGGGGTTACTTTAGGGGTTACTTTTTCAGTTCTCAGAGGGTACGCCCGAAATAGGAAACTATGTTATAAATGAAAGCAAGTGCCGTTTTTCTCTGTTTTCAGAGAGGAAAAACGACACTTGTTTGTGTGATATACCTTATTATAATAAAATAAATCCTTTGATTTACAGTGTATTTACGAGTTTGCTTCAGGTAAATTCCTTCAAAAGTGTGTGCGTGCGTCCTTTTTTAGCCTTCTGTAGGAGGCATGCGTGTACCACTTAGAAGAACTTGCTGATACTTCCGATTACTTCAAAGACATTGATGATGCGTGATTTGTCGAATTCCTGTTCATCGTAGTCATTGGTGTTGATGGGGATGAAGCGCAGCTTGTCCGGATCCGGCGACCTGCGGAGGATTTTAATGGTGCGGATGGTATCCAACACCACTGCATAGATTTCGCCATATTGGATGTCGTTGAGTGTGCATTGGTGCAGGGCAATGATGTCGCCATGGTTTATTTTGGGTTCCATGGAGTGCCCGGTGACATTGCACCAAAGGCTGGCTTTTTCGAATCCCCTTATTACAATGTTGGTGGCAGGTATGTTTACCTGTGAATTAAACACTTCATCAAAGCCCCCGATAAAGTCCACATCGTAGTATGGTGTACCGATGGATGGGTTCATAGATGTGGTAGGCAGAGTCGAAGAATTTGCTTCGTCTATTGTTTTAATGCCGTTCAAATCATCTTTCAACATGCTTCCTGCACCAGTAAGTAACCAATCGGCAGATAATTCCGGATAGGCTAATAGAATTTTTTCAATATTCATTGAGCTCATGCCTTTGCCAGACACCTTTGCTTTCCCAATAAGTCCAACAGAAAGACCGGCATTAACAGTCATTTGATTGTCATTTATGCCCTTTTTCTCCATGAAATATTGAAGTCTTTCTATAAAATTCATATCCTTATATTGATTTTCTTCCATATTTAGTTTGATGTATTGAAATAATTCTATATATTTGCAGCGTGTTTAAGATGTAAACAGCGCGCCAAATATACAAAAAAGGCGTGTGATTAGCGAATTTTAAGGATTAAAGAAAATGAAAGCAAAAGTAATTATAGCTCAAGCAACAGCCGAGACCGCCGAAGCTCTTTACGGACTGGTCAAGAAGATGGTAGATACAACAGCAATCAAGGCTTATCCCAGTGTAGATTATCAGGCAGTTTTCTTTTCAGCTGATAGATACGACTTAGACTTTGTAAAAAGAGTATTGGCGGATAAGTGCTTTTCTTTCAAAATTGAAGATGCAGAATAATACAATAAAATAAGTGAGTTTATGACACAGCAAGAATTTATGGAACGGACGGGGATAACCCCTACAGCAGAGGATTTTGATTACATCCATGCGGTTTATCTGAACACTTCGATGAACAAGGATGAGTTCTGCAAAGATTTCAAGAAACATGGGGACAGCCGGATTATCCGCGATGTTCATGTGCGAGTGCTGAACTATGAAATGAAATGTGAACGTCAAAAGGAAGTTATCGACAACCTGACCGATTTTCTGATTGGCAAGGCACATGCGTATGACGATACCGATTTCCGCAAAGAAGCGGTAGGGCTGGTCGGTGAGATGGAAGTGGTGAAACGGACCATTGAATTGGGGCTTCCGCTTTGGGATGAAGACAGGATGGTTGTCCTTTCGATGATAGAAGAACAAGGCAAATAGATTGCCGGATAACTGGCAGCCCGGAAAGACGGGCAGGGGCGGCAGGCACGGCCGGAGAGTTGGTAAATCGAAATAAGAAAGCGTAGAAAGCCGTCGGGGTTCGATTCCCCGCGCTCCACGATATAAACTTTTAAAATTTAGAGTTATGGCAAAGAATTTCAATCCGAGAACAGCAGAGAGTCTGTTCAAACAGAAGTTGCGCACGATGATAGGCAGTACGGCACATACGCAGAATATTGCCGACCAGGCGATGGAGCTGGCTGGACAATTCATGACGGAGGATGAGATAAGCAACTCGGATGCCTACCGGGTGATAGAGAATGTGAGCTGTGTGTGTGAGGAAGCGATGCAGGTGCTGGTCGAAGAACTGCAGAAAGGGACACGCCTTCATGAAATACTGACGGGTGATTAGGAAATAGCGGAAGCCGTTGAAAACCTTTGAACGAACGATAACGATTAAAAAGTATGACGATATGAGAAAGCAGATTTTGACAGATAACGAGACCAAGACCTTCTTGATGAAGACATTCGGATGCAGCCGTCAGGCTGTGTGGCAAGCACTGAATTTTGTCCGTGACAGCGATCAGGCGCGCCGGATACGCACTCTTGCCCTGAAGCGAGGCGGCAAACTGACTGACGGGAACTTCATCCCGAACTGCGAAACCACCTTCGAGGAGTGCGAGAAGACCATGACCTGCACTTTCGGTCCCCGTGTAAAACTCGTGGTCCACAGAAAGACCAATGATGTGGATGTGTACGTGGACGGAAAACGGACTGAAACCTACCAATGTGAATTTGTATCGGATTTCATGCAGCTGCAGCACGAGACCCAACAGATGGCATCTGCCTTATAAATAGAAATGAAATGGAGTATTATGGAAAGATATTGTGCATATCCTACAATGACCTGACTTACGATGACCGACCGGTGATGGTGAACGGAAAGGCAGACTACAGCAGAAGCCGCACGCTGAAAGGAGTTCATCCTTCCACTCTTTCCGAAGAAGAACTTGCTCCCATCATGTCGATACCCAATTACAAGAAGTTAGCGGCAAAGGAGAAAATCAATGTAGTTCGATCCGGAAGAGGTCTGGGAGGTTACGTTTTGGTAGAAATAGCCACCATGCCCCTACGGTTTCAGGAAAGGATAAAACTAAAATACGGAGATATGAAAGAAGACGTAATAAGAAACTGGCTCGGCAGCCATTACCACATCGATGCGAAAGCCCGGGAATTTTACACCCGGTTCCGTTTTGACAACGGAGATACACTGCCACCGGAACACATCCAAGAATATACGGTAAACGCTTCGGTAATTGAGGCAGTGATGCGTGCCATGGAGGATGCCACGTTTATGCGAAAGGCCATGAAGGCCGGGCCGGTGAACTGGGGCGAACTGGCAGGAGCCATCAGTTACTACCAAGCAGAGTTCGGACATACCTTGCCTGTCAGTTCCAACCGCTTCAAGAAGCGTGTGAATGACTTCAAGGCCAACGGCTATGAAAGCCTTATCAGCCGCAAGTTCATGAACCAGAACCGCCGGAAAGTGACCTATGACATTGAACGCCTGCTGCTGAGCATCGATGCCCAACCGGAGCAGCCCTTCAATACCACCGTGTGGGAACAGTACAATCTATTTGTGCAAGGAGAACTGGAGCTATATGACCCCGAAACCGGCGAGGTGTTGAATCCGGCAGACTTTACCGACAAGGATGGAAATCCGCTGGTATTGAGCCCGGCCACAGTAGCCAACTACCTGAACAACCCCAAGAACAAGGCCCTTCGCGGTAAGCTGCACATGAGCCAATGGGATTTCAACAATGCCTACCGTCCTTATCATCTGCGCAGCATCGGTGAATATTCCTTGAGTAAGGTTTCTCTTGACGACCGCGACCTGCCGCGCCCAATGAAGGATGGCAACCGAGTGAAAGCCTATTATGCCTACGATGTGGTGAGCGGTGCTGTGGTGGGATATGCCTACAACCGGTACAAGACTACCGAGTTATTTTTAGACTGCATGCGAAACATGTTCCAGACCCTGGACCGGAACGGCATGTATATCCCCGCCGAGTTAGAAGTGGAACACCACCTGGTAAGCGACTTTGCCGACGGATTGATGCAAGCCGGTACCGTCTTCCCCCTGATCCGTTGGTGTAACCCCGGGAACTCGCGTGAAAAACGTGCCGAGCACAAGAACCGCGAAAAGAAATACGGTGTGGAGAAACGCACGCAGGTAGGTATCGGCCGATGGTATGCCAAGCTGGAGGCCAACCGCCCGAAGGAAGAAAAGGTGTATGACGAAAAGAACAACACCTACAAGGTGAAGACCTATAGTTATGAAGAATTGGTAGCCGATGATATACGCGCCATTGAGACCTTCAACGCACAGCCTCACCCCAACCAAAAGCGCTATCCGGGCATGAGCCGTTGGGATGTGCTTTGCGCCCATCAGAACCCGAACCTTGCACCTTGGGACAAGGCCGTTCTTTACCGGTTCATCGGACAGCACACCGAAACAACCATCCGGCAGAACACCTACTGCACGGTGATGTACAACCAATACGGACTGCCCAGCCCGGAAATCATCGAAAAGCTGGAGCCGAGGAACTACAAGGTAGATGCCTATTATCTGCCCGATGCCGACGGAACCATCAACGAGGTATATATCTACCAGAACGGACGATATATCGCCACCTGCAAGCCCGTAGCCCGTTACAATGAGAATACAGCCGAGCAGACCGAGTACGACAAGGCAGCCTATACCGAACAGTCCAAGTATGTAGCTCAATTCGACAAGATGATGAAGGACGGCAAGATCAAGCGTGTGGGCATCCTTGCCAAAGAGGAAGCAAAGCTGATAACAGAGGTACAGGCGGAAGCCGTTCCCCTTCCTGCACAAGCCGAGGAAGAAGATTACTCAGCCTATATGGACATCAGTGCCTTCGAGCATGATGCAGTAGCCAAGATATAATTAACGACGTTAGAACGAATTTAAAACAGCATTCAAATGGAAATAACAAATGAAGTAAAGCAACGTATTGTGGCAGCGATAGCCGCCGACCGTGAAAATTATCCCAGTGACAACCGCCATGCCACGGCACTGGGCATAGCCCCCAGCGTTTACAATGCCATCAAGCGGGGCAATTATGAAAAGCAGGTCAGTGATGCCAACTGGGTAGGTATAGCCCGAAGATTAGGCGTGCAACTGCGTACAGAAATACCTTGGCTGGCAGCACAGACCCCGACCTACGTGTTTGTGAGCAAGCAGCTGGAAGTGTGCCAGGGAAGCGGGCTGAGTGCCATCCTGTGCGATATGCCCAATATCGGCAAGACCTTTACAGCGAAAGCTTACGTGAAGCAGCACAAGCACGCCGTATATGTGGACTGCAGCCAGGTGAAGACCAAACTGAAGCTGATACGCTACATTGCCAAGGAATTCGGTGTGACCAGCAACGGACGCTATAGCGACGTGTATGAGGATCTGGTGGCCTACCTGCGCACGATTGATACGCCCCTGGTTATCCTGGATGAAGCCGGGGACCTGCAGTATGAAGCCTTCCTGGAGTTAAAGGCGCTTTGGAACGCTACGGAACGCTGCTGTGCCTGGTATATGATGGGTGCCGACGGATTAAAGGAGAAGATCAACCGCGCCATCGAAGGCAAGAAGGTGGGCTATACCGAAATGTTGAGCCGCTACGGTGACTCCTACAGCAAGGTGACCCCGGACGATGCGCAGGAACGCGAAAAGTTTCTGAAGGCACAGGCTGCCATCGTCGCAAAAATCAATGCCCCGGACGGTGCCGACATTGCCAAGATTGTTCATAGCACCGGAGGCGGCTTGCGGCGCGTATATACCGAAATCGAAAAATTAAGGAGGATGCAGGCATGATAAGCAAGATAGAAATGCAAGCGATGGATGCTGTTATCGGTATCCATCGCGAGATGAGAAAAGCGAATGAGATAGACTGGGAACAGCGCAGATATGAAATTGCCAAAAGCATGCTTCCGGTAGTAAGAAGCAATTCATCAGGTATAATGTCTATAAAACAAGTTGCCAGACTTGCTGTGGACTATGCTGATGCTCTTATTGAAGAATTGAAAGGAGGTAACCGTGAAACTGAAGAGAGCCTACAGTCCCGGTGAGGTGCTGAACATGAAGATTCCCCGGTTCGAGTTTTCCGGGGACTGGCAAACCTCGATAGGCAACCCGGCCAAGAGCGGCGTGTGGATTATTTGGGGAGCCAGCGGAAACGGTAAGAGCAGCTTTGTGATGCAGCTGGCCAAGTACCTGTGTAGCTTCGGACGCGTAATTTATGACAGTTTGGAAGAAAGTACCGGTTTGTCGTTCCAGATGAGCCTGAAACGGCACAAGATGGGTGAAGTGAAAAAGAAGCTGATTATCCTTGACCGGGAACCGATGGAGCAATTGGAGGAACGGTTACGGCGCAGAGGCAGTCCCGGAATCGTGATTATCGACAGCTTCCAATACAGCGGCTTGAACTACAAAACCTACAAGGAGTTCAAGGAACGTCATCCCAAGAAACTGTTTATCTTCATCAGCCATGCCGAGGGGCTTCATCCGGCAGGTAGAAGCGCCCGCAAGGTGGAATATGATGCCGATGTGAAAATCATGGTAAGCTGTTTCAAAGCCTGGTGCAAAAGCCGCTTTATGGAGCGGCCCGGTGAGCCCTACGTGATATGGGAAGAAGGTGCTGCCAAAACATTGAAGGACGATAATATGGAGGATTATTTGAATGATGGAATGGGAGAATAAGCTGTACCAGATACTCCTGAAAGAACAGGAAGCGGAGGCCGTGGTGGACGATTGGGTAGAACGTAACATACAAAGCGACCTCCGTCTGCGCAGGGCCAAGACAAAGGGACACGTAGTGATAGAAACCAGGGATGTGATGTTTGCTCGGAATATTCAGGTATGGCATCCGTCCTGCCAAATAAACATTAAAGATTTGAAGTGATGGAAAAGAAAGAAGAAAAGAAAGTGTGCTGCATCTGCGGCAAAGAGTATGAGGGCTACGGATACAATCCGTTCCCGGTGAAAGAAGAAGGCTGCTGCTGCCAATCGTGCAACTACAGTGTGGTGGTTCCGGAACGGTGGGAACGACACAAGGCTTTTCAACGTGGTGAAGCGACCGGTGCCGGGAAAGTGTACATCAGCGGAGCCATCGCGCACTATGATATGAATGAGCGCAAGGAAGCCTTCAGCCGTGCCGAGGAGAAACTGATGGCACAAGGCTATGATCCTGTAAACCCTTTCAGGAACGGATTGCCGGATGAAGCTCATTGGAGAGCCCACATGCGGGCCGACATTGCCCTGTTGCTGGCTTGTGACTATATCTACATGCTGAAGGACTGGGAACTGAGCAAGGGAGCCAAACTGGAGCTTGACGTAGCCAGTTCGTGTGGCATTAAAGTATTGTTTGAATAACCTTTTAATAGTGAATGTATGGAAGAAAAACAGAAAGTTCAGGTCGTATTTGAATTTGACCGTTCCGAGTATGACGCGTATCTCTTTTTGATGAATCAAAAGAAGACGAAAGAGGTAGAGCAAATATGGAACACCATGAGCGGTGAGCCTGTGGTTGCGGATATTGATTTGTTTGAAGAGGACAGCCAGTCTGTAAAACTTATGATGATAAGTTTGGCAATTCTTTCAGTGGAGAAAAAAGTGAAAGGATGATATGGCACAGGAAGTAACCAATTTCGCCCGGTTCTATGCATTGTTCAACAAACTGCCTTATCAGGGCGATCGGGAGGAATTCAAAAAACAAATCGTGCTGCAGTACACGTGGAACCGGACAGACAGTCTGAAGGAAATGACGGCCAAGGAGTATGAAGTTTGTTGTACTGCTCTGGAGAAACTGAGCGGACAAGACGAATGGCGGCAGAAACTTCGCGAGGAACTGCGACGGAAACGCAGCGTCTGCCTGAAGCTGATGCAACAGTTGGGTATAGACACCACCGACTGGAACCGGGTGAACGAATTCTGCAACAACCCCCGGATAGCCGGCAAGCCCTTTGTTCAGGTTAGTACAGCCGAGCTGGAACAACTGGCCATCAAACTGCGGGCTATCCAACGAAAAGGAGGTTTAACCGATAAATAGAGCAATATGGATAAAAAAGCACATGAAGCGCTTGAGCGCATAAGAAAAGACGTGACCCTTACGACATCCGATATGGAGAACCAGGATGCAGCGGAGTTTTTCAACGAACTGGCCGACTGGGCGTATGCCAATGGGGAGGCCATGCTGATAGACGATGAACCGGAAAAGCAGGATGATTATGAGGATAGATGACCAAGACAAGCTGATAAAAGCGGGGTTCTGTATAATACGAAAGGATGATTATCCAGGCCCGAGGATAAAGATGTGTACCGGCATAAACGGTGGCTGGAAGACATACAAGAAGTTTGAAACCAAAGCAGAAAGAGACAGGACATTCGCTTTGCTGCTGAAGGATGACAAAGTAATAGCTGATTAACAACTAAAATGATTTAAAATGGAAAAGAACAATCAAAGTGTGGACATCAAGTCCCTGAGTAAAGAACAGCGAGCAGCCCTCATGGCCCAGCTGCAGCAAGAAGAGAAAGAAGACCGCATCGCCCGTCGTGAAACTTACGAGGCATTACGCGGTGAGTTTATGCACGAAGTAAAGACCAACGTTCTTGAGATGGTGAATGCCGTGACCGGGTTCCGCGGATGGCTGGAAAAAGAAGCCGATGCCTTTACCAAGGTGATGAAGGAATACGGCCAGGTGAAAAGCGACGAACAGCGCAGCTATACCATTACGGACGGAGACTTCCGTCTGGAAGTGAAAAGCAACAAGGTGAAAGGCTTCGATGAACGAGCCGACATGGCAGCCGACCGTCTGATTGACTATTTGAAGCGCTACATGCAGAACAGCGAGAAAGGTTCTGATGATCCGATGTATCAGATGGCCATGACCCTGCTGGAGCGCAACAAGATGGGCGACCTGGACTACAAGAGCATTTCAAAGCTGTATGAACTGGAAGATAAGTTCGATGAAGAGTATGCAGACATCATGCGCCTGTTCAAGGAAGCTAATGTAGTGCAGCGCAATGCCACCAACTACTACTTCAGCCGCCGCAACCCTGAAAACGGCGTATGGACCCGCATTGAACCCAGTTTCTGCCGTTTGTAGCCGAAACCCGTTAACCCTATAAACAGAAAGCGCCGCAGTTGTTATAATTGCGGCGCTTTTGTTCTTAAAATAGATGGAAATCAGTTATTTTTGTAAGAGAAATAAAATGTATGGGCAAAGGACGGGATAAAGAACTGATCAAGCTGCGTGACGAGGCACTATGCCGTCGTTACTACTATTGGACAGAAATACAGCGGTTGCGGTTCGACGATGCTTTAAAAGTGTTGTCGGAGCGCGAATTCTTTATATCCGAGGAACGTATCATGACCATCATCCGCCGGAAATCACGTGAGGGAACAGACTACAATCTGAAGCCTGTTCCCAAGGTGAAAGCCCCCCGTCTGACTGCCGCCCAGCTGGAACTATTCCCCATAAGATGACGGCATGGCCGATTCATCGTGCAGTGTGAATGAGAACGTCATTTCATAGACCTTGATGTAATGCGGCATGGCATACGAACGGCTTTTCTCGCGTACCAGCGGCGAAGCGTTGTCCGTGCATTGCAGACACTGCAGCGACTTGTATAATTTCTTGGCCAGCTGCTGCCTTTCCCTCACCTTGTCATACGTGCCGGATGCGTAGCTTGTATCGTCGTAACAATCGATGGCCAGCCGGACGGTCAGTGCGGATTCGCTTTTCTGTGCCCCGTATCCGAGGTCGTGCCAGTCGGAGTTTGTATTTCCGATTAATACACAAGGGAAAGTGACCGGGTACTGGTCTTCTTCTGCTCCCATTTCCAATTGTCCGTAGTCCTCGTCGATGAGAGAGAGTTCCGGCATTTCCTGTGCAATCTGTTCCATGATTGCGATAAAAATTTCGTCCATATCGTTATTGGTTTAAAATGTTGGTAATTTCCTGGTCCACCTTTTCCCGGATACGCCGGTTCAATTCTTCGCTTTCGCCCATGAACTGGCGCTGCGGGATGCGGATGTGCAGTTTCTTTTTTTGGGTAAGCGCCATGTTCCTCCAGAACTGTGCCTGCGGATTCAGTTCCTTCGGCTTGGAACGTCGTTTGACGCGTTTCTTTTGCCCTGTGCCGGTTTTTTTTCTTTTTCCCGAAGCCTTGTAGAACTTGGCCCATGCAAAGCGCCTCATGCGGTCTGTGACGGTGACATCGATTTCCCCGCCCCAGTTGTTGATGGGTGCATAGACCACCTCGTTGAATACCCTTACCCGGTAGTCTGCAGGTGTATATCCGACCGATTTGAACAGATGTTTCCTGCCGGAGAGCAGCGTTCCATAATTGCTGGCGGCATCGGAACCTCCCGAGGACAGCCGTTTGGCTTTGGGCCAAGGGTGAAGACCGCCATTGACAAATCCACCCTGCCGGAAGTTATCCTGAAAATGGTCTTTGGCCATTCGTCCTACCATGACTGGCATTTTGCGGCGCATCATACTGTCCAGCCTGTCACGTTTCCGCTTTATCATTTCCGTAAAATCTTTTATGTCCATAATCATCAGTAATTCAAGAATAATTTATAACTTTGCAACCGAGGCTTCCAATATGCCTTTTATGCGTTATGAATATACCGGAACAAGTAAAGAACGAGGCCCGTGTACTTATTGAGCAATACGGTGACACCTTCGAATACCTTGGTATTTATGAAGGCCAGGAAGCCTATGTGTTCAAGTTTCCGGGGGACTCCTGTACCGGTTATCCTTTCGTCTATCTGTATGACGGTAAAGACGCAACCGAAATAACCGGTCCGTTATCCCTTGACGTTATCGATTCATGTATCGAAAATATCGAGGAAGGAGACATCGAATAGCTTATTGTCAATTCTCAGGACTCCCCTGCAGTTGTGGGAAGTCGCAGCTCCTATTTCACATAAATATTTTACGTCTTTCCATTCCATTCCTGAACCGGCAGAATTATCGCTTTGGGGTTCGATATACCTTAGTTCACCATCCGCAAACCGTTGCAGGATTGTAGCATGACCTCCTCCACTTTTCCAGCCGATGCACAATTCATACACGCCTTCTTCCTTACATACCTCATTGAAATACTCCATGTACCTTTTAGGGGTCATTTTCAGGTATCCTTTGTGCGCAAGCCAGCTGTTTATACTTATATGTTGCGCCGGAGTACCGTCGGTGTTTTTCCAGACTTCAAAAGCACGTCCATTACTCAGATATTCAAGTTTAGACCCTGCGACATTGCCTTTGGCGGTAATATCCCATCCACGTAATCGTAAAGCGTATGCCGGTGCGCAAGTCTGGCAGTTGATACTGTATGGAGTATCCCGTTTTTTATCGTAATCGCTGTTCTTCCGGTATCTGTTTCCCCTTTTATCGCGGTATATTCCTTTGGAATCCAAAATATACTCTTCCACATGTTTGGGATTTGCATTCTGTTTGTCCGCCTTATCCACATCCATAGGTTTTCCTTTTTTGATTTTAAGAGCCTTTTCCATTTCGAGGTTGTTCCGGGCAATGGCCATTTTTTCCTCCCCGGTAAGGTAGTCCGGCATTTCCGCAATCATCTCGTCAATACGGGCCATAAGTTTATCCACCGCTTTTTGGGCACCCTTGTGGGCTTCTGCCTGATATGGATGATTGTCGGAAAACAGTTTGCCGTCCGTTCCCGGATTGTTATCCAGTCCGGGCTGGGGCTTGTTCTTGTCGTCTTCGTCCGGAAGTGGTGTCGGCTCCTCGTCGGTGGCAGTGAGGTCGCACTTGCAGTTCCACCGGTCGCCCGGTCGGTGGATGTTCCAGAACGTGTCATCAATCGGCCGGATGGTATTCCAGAACGGGCGGTGGTCAGCCCCCGGATGAATGGAGGTGGACGGTAGCCATTTGAGGTTGGGCAGAATATCGCGTTCGCGCAGGAACTGTTGCCAGTCAGCCGCCTGATGCGCCCGGATGACCGCCGTATCATACTCCGTCCGCAGCCAGTGACGAACCTGATGGGAAGCAATGGGCAAGACTTCCTGTACCCATTTGTCGAACGGTTTTAAAATGCCGTTTGAATCCAATAAAAGTCGTGCCATGTC
>NZ_JACOOD010000057.1:0-21135 GCF_014287405.1 Bacteroides sp. NSJ-48
TTTGGCCGTCAAACCTTGTTTTCGGGGGAATACCTAAAGATACAAAAAAGCCAACTAATTCGCAATAATTTGTGTATGAATTAGTTGGCTAATTTTGTAATATTTAATGAATGTCCCTAAAATTGGAGTTAAGACGTGTAAATGCTAAACAATACAAAAACACCCAATTTTACATTAACGGGTGTAAAATTGGGTGTTATTTTTGCAAACTATTGATTTTCAATGTTTATTGCGGTGCGTACGGGACTCGAACCCGTGACCCCATGCGTGACAGGCATGTATTCTAACCAACTGAACTAACGCACCATTATTTCATTTATCGTTGCTATCTCTCTCGATTGCGGTTGCAAAGGTAGGTGTTTTTTTTGAATCTGCAATAGCTGTGATAAACTTTTTTTCAAAGCTTCTTGTCTGTGTTTACTTTTTGTTCTCATATTTAGGAAGTTGTAAAAAATGAGAGATGCAATGTTTAACAAATATTTAAAATTGCTCTTTGCGGCTTGTTTATGTCCTGTTTATATGTTATTTAGTATGCGATTAGACGTCTATATATAGAGAAAACGAAACAATTTTCGCTAACTTTTAAACTTCTTGTTTGAAAAGTTCGTTATTTTGCAATAAATCGTTATTTTTGCGAACTCAAGACAAGAATATTGCAATTAGAGAACAATAAAAATAGAGTTTAGGATGATGAAAACGGCGAAGCTGTTACTTCACTGTCCCGATCAGCCGGGAATTTTGGCAGAAGTAACAGATTTTATAACGGTAAACAAAGGTAATATTATCTATTTGGATCAATATGTAGACCATGTGGAGAATATTTTTTTCATGCGTATCGAGTGGGAATTGGAAAGCTTTCTGGTTCCTCAAGAGAAGATAGAGGACTATTTTGAAACATTGTATGCGCAGAAGTACGGAATGAGTTTTCGCCTTTATTTTTCGGATGTCAAACCGCGTATGGCTATTTTCGTGTCGAAGATGTCGCACTGCCTGTTCGATCTGCTGGCGCGCTATACGGCAGGTGAATGGAATGTGGAGATACCTCTTATAATAAGCAATCATCCAGATTTGCAGCATGTAGCAGAACGCTTCGGCATACCTTTTCATCTGTTTCCTATTACTAAGGAGACAAAAGAAGAGCAGGAAAAGAAAGAAATGGAACTGCTTGCCAAGCACAAGGTGAACTTCATCGTACTGGCACGTTATATGCAGGTCATTTCCGAGAAGATGATAGACGCTTATCCCAACCGCATCATCAATATTCATCACTCTTTCCTTCCGGCATTTGTAGGGGCGAAGCCCTACCATGCAGCATTCGAGCGTGGTGTGAAGATTATAGGAGCTACCAGCCACTACGTTACTACGGAATTGGATGCAGGGCCTATCATCGAGCAGGATGTGGTGCGTATCACTCATAAAGATACTGTGCAGGATCTGGTGAACAAAGGCAAGGATTTGGAGAAAATCGTCCTCTCTCGTGCTGTTCAGAAGCATATCGAGCGTAAGGTGTTGGCGTATAAGAATAAGACAGTAATATTTAATTAGTAGTTGATGAAGGTTGCAGTTGTCAAATATAATGCAGGTAACATCCGTTCGGTTGATTATGCCTTGAGGCGTTTGGGCGTTGAGGCGGAGATTACGGCAGATGAAAAGGTTCTACGTGCTGCGGATAAAGTCATTTTCCCCGGAGTGGGTGAAGCGGAAACAACCATGAATTTCCTGAATGCCGGCGGAATGGGCAGACTGATAAAAGAACTGCGTCAGCCGGTGTTGGGTATCTGTTTGGGTATGCAGTTGATGTGTCGCCATTCGGAGGAAGGAGATGTGGATTGCCTTGGTATTTTTGATGTTGGCGTGAAACGTTTTGTTTCGCTAAAGCATGAGGATAAAGTTCCCCATATGGGATGGAATACGATTTCACAGACTCACAGCGACCTCTTCAGGGGTTTCACGAAAGAGGAATTTGTCTATTTCGTACACAGCTTTTATGTGCCGGTCAACGATTGTACGGCTGCCGTAACGGATTATATACTTCCGTTCAGTGCTGCTTTGCATAAGGATAATTACTATGCCACCCAGTTTCATCCCGAAAAAAGTGGAAGTGTGGGCGAACGTATCTTGCAGAACTTTTTGGACTTATAGTGAAAGAATCCGATATTTGATAATTCGTAATAAATTGAAATGATAGAGTTAATTCCCGCTATTGACATCATCGACGGAAAGTGCGTACGCCTCTCCCAGGGTGATTATAACAGCAAGAAAGTGTATAATGAGAACCCCGTAGAAGTAGCTAAGGAACTTGAAGCGCATGGTATCCGACGCCTTCATGTGGTAGACCTCGACGGAGCCGCTTCCCACCATGTGGTAAATTACCGCACGCTGGAGCAGATAGCCTCCCGTACTTCTTTGGTTATAGATTTCGGTGGCGGGGTGAAGAGCGATGAAGATTTGGTCATTGCATTTGAAAGCGGTGCACAGATGGTGACGGGCGGTAGCATTGCCGTAAAGAATCCCGAACGTTTTTGTCACTGGTTGCAAACATACGGTTCGGAGAGAATAATTCTCGGAGCTGATGTGAAAGACCATAAAATTGCCGTCAACGGTTGGAAGGATGAGAGTGCTTGCGAATTGTTCCCGTTTTTGGAAGATTATGTCGGGAAAGGCATTCGTAAAGTCATCTGTACCGACATCAATTGCGACGGTATGCTGCAAGGTCCTTCCATATCTCTGTATAAAGAGATGCTGGAAGTGCATCCCGACCTTTACCTTATAGCCAGTGGCGGAGTGAGTTGTGCCGAGGATATTCGCCAACTGGAAGCAACGGGCATACCTGCCGTTATTTTCGGTAAGGCATTGTATGAAGGGCGTATAACTTTTAAAGAACTGGAAGCGTTTATGATATAAATTTGCGTAACATTGCATTCATTATTGTTGCTCAACGTAAATCGAGTCATAAATCCAAAATCATAAATAAAAGAAGAGTGTTAGCAAAGAGAATCATCCCCTGTCTTGACATCAAAGACGGACAGACCGTAAAAGGGACTAATTTTGTAAACCTGCGTCATGCAGGCGATCCGGTTGAACTGGCGCGTGCTTATAGCGAGCAGGGAGCCGATGAGTTGGTCTTTCTGGATATTACCGCCAGTTTTGAGGGACGCAAGACATTTGCCGAACTGGTGAAGCGTATTGCCGCCAACATCAGCATATCTTTCACCGTAGGTGGCGGAATCCATGAACTGAGTGATGTAGACCGGCTTCTGAATGCCGGTGCGGACAAGATATCCGTTAATTCCTCGGCCATTCGTCGTCCCGGACTGATTGACGAGATAGCCAAGCATTTCGGCTCGCAGGTTTGTGTATTGGCTGTTGATGCCAAGCAGACGGAAAAGGGTTGGTGGTGTTATCTCAACGGCGGACGTGTGGAGACCGACAAAGAACTCTTTGCCTGGACAAAGGAAGCGCAGGAGCGCGGTGCGGGCGAGGTGCTTTTTACCAGTATGAACCATGACGGCGTAAAGACCGGATATGCCAACGAAGCCCTTGCCGCTCTTGCCGACAGGCTTTCCATACCCATTATCGCATCGGGCGGAGCAGGTGCGAAAGAGCACTTCCGTGATGTCTTTCTGGAAGGAAAAGCAGATGCCGCCTTGGCCGCCAGCGTTTTTCATTTCGGAGAAATTAAAATTCCCGATTTAAAATCGTATCTTTGCGCCCAAGGAGTCGCAATGAGAAGATGATAAGGAGTTATAAGTTATGGGTTATAAGTTATTCGCTGCTGCACGAAGCACGGAGGAAAACGACTCATAACAATAACTCACAACAAAATAACTCATAACTTATAACTTAAAAAGATGTTGGACTTTGACAAAATGAACGGACTCGTTCCGGCAATTATACAGGATGCTGACACGGCCAAGGTGCTTATGTTAGGTTTTATGAACCGGGAAGCATATGATAAGACGGTAGAAACGGGTAAAGTAACATTCTTTAGCCGTACCAAGAACCGTCTTTGGACAAAAGGCGAGGAGAGCGGCAATTTCCTGAACGTGGTTTCCATGAAAGAGGATTGCGACAAGGATACTTTGCTGATTCAGGTACATCCTGTCGGTCCGGTTTGTCATACGGGTACGGATACTTGCTGGGGAGAGAAGAACGAACAGCCCGTTATGTTCCTGAAACTTCTTCAGGACTTCATCGACAAGCGTCATGCTGAAATGCCGGAAGGCTCTTACACAACCAGCCTGTTCCGGTCGGGTGTCAATAAAATGGCGCAGAAGGTAGGTGAAGAAGCGGTTGAAACTGTTATTGAAGCATGCAACGGTACTGACGAGCGTCTGATATACGAGGGAGCCGATTTACTGTATCATCTTATCGTATTGCTGACCTCTAAAGGTTATCGCATAGAAGATTTGGCACGTGAGTTGGAAGAACGTCACAGTGCGGATTGGAAGAAACACTAAGTTGTTATGGACGAAGCGCTGATACGATATAAAGATGTGGAGATACACCAGCAGGAACTGTGTGTGTTGAACGATGTAAACTTGGAGTTACACAAGGGAGAGTTTGTCTATCTCATCGGTAAAGTCGGTTCGGGTAAGACGAGTTTGCTCAAAACCTTTTACGGTGAACTGGATGTGGCGGCGGGCGATGCCGAGGTGTTGGGATATGATATGTTGCATATCAAGCGCAAGCATATTCCGCAGTTGCGTCGTAAGTTGGGTATCGTATTTCAGGATTTCCAGTTGCTCACCGACCGTACGGTGTATGACAATCTTGAGTTCGTGCTCCGTGCCACCGGGTGGAAGAATAAGGGAGAGATAAAAGACCGTATCAACGAAGTATTGCAATTAGTGGGTATGAGCAATAAAGGTTATAAATACCCCAATGAATTGTCGGGAGGCGAACAGCAGCGCATCGTGATAGCCCGTGCCGTACTGAACTCTCCGGAAGTAATTCTTGCCGATGAGCCAACCGGAAATCTGGATGTGGAGACGGGATTTGCCATAACCCAGCTTTTACATAGTATCAGTGAGGCGGGTTCGCTGGTTATTATGACTACGCACAACATGCAGTTGCTTTGGGAATATCCGGGGCGCGTATACCGTTGTGCCGACCATTTGATAACGGACGTAACGGAGCAGTATTCCGTTGCGTTGTCAACAGAAGAGAAATAAACAAGATTATATAACATTTTAATACAGAAACGAAAATGAAAGTTTTAAAGTTTGGAGGTACTTCAGTAGGTTCGGCTCAGCGAATTAAGGAAGTGGCCAAATTGATTACCGATGGTGAACGTAAGATTGTGGTTCTCTCTGCCATGTCGGGTACCACAAACACATTGGTTGAGATTTCGGACTATCTGTACAAGAAGAATCCGGAAGGTGCTAACGAGATTATCAACAGACTGGAAACGAAATACCGCCAGCACATTGATGAGCTCTATGCCACTCCTGAGTATAAGCAGAAAGGTCTGGAACTTATCAAATCTCATTTCGACTATATCCGTTCTTACACCAAAGACCTTTTTACGCTGTTCGAGGAGAAGGTAGTGCTGGCGCAGGGTGAGTTGATTTCTACCGCCATGATGAATTACTATCTGCAGGAATGTGGTGTGAAGTCGGTTTTGCTTCCGGCTTTAGAATATATGCGTACGGACAAGAATGCTGAACCTGATCCTGTTTACATCAAAGAAAAACTCCAGGTTCAGCTTGAGTTGCATCCCAATGCCGACATTTATATCACACAAGGTTTTATCTGCCGCAACGCCTATGGCGAGGTAGACAATCTGCAACGTGGCGGCAGCGATTATACCGCTTCTCTGATAGGTGCGGCTGTCAATGCTTCCGAAATCCAGATTTGGACGGACATCGACGGTATGCACAACAACGACCCGCGTATTGTGGACAAGACCTCTCCCGTGCGCCATCTTCATTTTGAAGAGGCAGCCGAGCTGGCATACTTCGGTGCAAAAATCCTGCACCCTACCTGTATCCAGCCCGCCAAGTATGCTAACATCCCCGTGCGTCTGCTCAATACAATGGATCCCACGGCTCCGGGTACACTCATCTCCAACGATACGGAGAAAGGCAAAATCAAGGCTGTAGCTGCAAAGGATAATATCACAGCTATCAAAATCAAGTCCAGCCGTATGTTGCTTGCTCATGGTTTCTTGCGCAAAGTGTTTGAAATCTTTGAAAGTTACCAGACTTCTATCGACATGATTTGTACGTCCGAAGTAGGCGTATCCGTTTCTATCGACAATACCAAGCATCTCAACGAGATTCTGGACGATTTGAAGAAATACGGTACAGTGACGGTGGACAAGGACATGTGTATCATCTGCGTGGTAGGCGACCTCGAATGGGAGAACGTTGGCTTTGAAGCCAAAGCGCTCGATGCCATGCGCGACATACCGGTACGTATGATTTCTTTTGGCGGCAGTAACTATAACATTTCTTTCCTTATCCGTGAATGTGATAAGAAACAGGCTTTGCAGTCGCTCAGCGATGCGCTGTTCAACGAGTAATAAAAGAAAACAGTAGATATGAGCGCTTTTACCTTCTTGATAAAAGCGCTCTTTTTAACTAAACGAAGATATAACCCATAATAATTATATGAAAGGAACATTTCCTATTGACAAATTCCGCGAATTGCGTACCCCGTTTTATTATTACGACACGAAGGTGCTGCGTGATACTCTTTCCTGCATCCGTACCGAAGCGTCACGATACGATAACTATTCGGTGCATTATGCGGTGAAGGCCAATGCCAATCCTAAAGTTCTGACTATTATCCGTGAGAGCGGGTTGGGAGCGGACTGTGTGAGTGGCGGTGAAATCCGTGCGGCAATCAAGGCTGGTTTCCCAGCCGACAAGATTGTGTTTGCCGGAGTGGGTAAGGCAGACTGGGAGATAAATCTTGGATTGGATTATAATATCTTCTGCTTTAATGTAGAGTCCATACCCGAACTGGAAATTATCAACGAATTGGCCGCAGCCAAAGGCAAGGTAGCCAATGTTGCTTTCCGTATCAACCCCAACGTAGGCGCGCATACGCATGCTAACATCACTACCGGATTGGCGGAAAACAAGTTCGGTATCAGTATGGAAGATATGGATCATGTGATAGACGTGGCGCAGGAGATGAAAAACGTCAAGTTCATCGGGCTGCATTTCCACATCGGTTCGCAGATATTGGATATGGGCGATTTTGTGGCTTTGTGTAATCGTGTCAACGAATTGTTGGACAAACTCGAAGCCCGTCAGATACGTATCGAACACGTTAATGTGGGCGGTGGACTCGGCATTGATTACGGACATCCCAACCGTCAGCCTGTACCCGATTTCAAAAGCTATTTCGAAACCTACGATAACTGCCTGAAACTCCGTTCCTATCAGACACTTCATTTTGAATTGGGGCGTTCGGTAGTGGGGCAGTGCGGTTCGCTTATTGCAAAGGTTTTATATGTAAAGCAAGGCACTAATAAGCAGTTTGCTATTCTTGATGCAGGTATGACGGACTTGATTCGTCCTGCACTCTATCAGGCATTCCATAAGATAGAGAACATTACTTCCGATGCTCCGCAGCAAACTTATGATGTAGTGGGGCCTATCTGCGAGTCCTCCGATGTCTTTGGCAAGGCTGTCGATTTGAACGGTGTGAAGCGTGGCGACCTTATAGCCCTTCGCTCTGCCGGAGCTTATGGTGAAATCATGGCTTCAGGTTATAACTGTCGTGAGTTGCCGCAAGGTTATACATCGGACGAACTGGTATAAGTGCAGTACAAGATTTGAATGATTTATCAAGCACGGGAACATCCTTTTTGTTTCTGTGCTTGTTTTTTATAGCTACCTGATTTTTTTGTTGTATTTTTACAGCATTAATATCTGATATAAATCCATTATGAAACACAAGTCGATTTTCTTTTCACTTAGCCTGATATTTAGTTCGTTTTGTCTTTCAGCGCAGGAATTGCCGAAAGAAGTGGTCTGGCAAGAGATAGAGGGAGTTAATGTACCGATTCCGCCTCAGACGCATCCCCGTTTGTATGTTCGCTCATCCGATTTACCCGCGTTGAAGGAACGCCTGAAAACTCCTCAGGCACAGCAGACACTTTCTCTTATGAAAGAGCTAAGCAAAGACCGCACTCCGGCCGAAGAAGCTGCCGTTACAAACCGCGGTTTCCGCTATTATTACGAGATGCGCGGCGTTACATCGCGGGTGCAGTTGCAAGCCCTTGACTATCTGTTGGAAGGTGACAAACGTTTGGCACGCAAGGCCATTACAGCCATGCTCGATACGTTGCAGCGTGCCTCTTTCGGCACTCGTTCCGACTTGTCGCGGGCCAGCGGAGCCATGCTGATAACAGGTGCTATGGTGTATGATTGGTGCTACGACCAGATGAAGAGTTCCGAGAAACAGGCTTATATCAAAGAATTTATCCGTTTGGCAAAGAGTATGGAATGCGGTTATCCGCCACGCAATAACCAACCCATAGCGGGGCATCCGTCGGAGTGGATGATTATGCGCGATATGCTGTCGGCAGGTATTGCCATTTATGATGAATATCCCGATATGTACAATCATGTCATTACCATGCTCTATCGTGATTATATCCCGGCACGCAACTATTTTTACGAAGGGCAGAACTATCACCAGGGCACGAATTATGTACATGTCCGCTTTGCCTGCGACCTCTTTCCTTTATGGATTCTGGATAAGATGGGAGCCGGTAGCATTTACTGCTCTTCGGCGAGGTTCGTACTCTACGACATTATCTACCGCCGGCGTCCCGACGGAGTGTTGATGCCTGCGGGCGATGATTATCCGCAGAACCGTCCCGCATTGCTTACCATGCCAACGCCTATGTTCTTGGCTTCCAGCTATTATAAAGACAAGTACCTGGCTTATGAATTCGAGCGTAATCCCCGACTGGACAAGTCGGGCAACGAGTCCATGAACCATTGTCTGATATACGAACTGTTGTGGCGCGACTACACCCTGAAAGGCAAGTCCCCCGACGACCTTCCTTTGACACGTTATTCCGGTACTCCCTACGGCTGGATGATTGCCCGTACCGGTTGGGATGCCAACAGCGTGATTGCCGAGATGAAAATTAATGAGCAATTTGTGGGCAACCACCAGCACATGGACGGCGGCAGTTTCCAAATTTACCACAAAGGCCCTTTGGCTATCGATGCCGGTGCTTATAGCGGTAGTTCAGGCGGCTATAACAGTCCCAATAACAAAAATTACTTCAAACGTACCATTGCCCATAATTCATTGCTGGTGTACGACCCTGACGAAAAGTTCGGCTGTTGGAACTATGGCGGGGGTGGAAAGACACGGTTTGCAACCAATGACGGCGGGCAGCGTATGTGCGGCGAAGGTTGGAAAACCTGCAATTCGCTCGACAGCCTTTTGTCCGAGGAGTATACGGTAGGCAGCGTGTTGGCTCATGGATTTGGCCCTGATGTGCAGGCTCCCGATTATTCTTATTTGAAGGGGGATATAACACAAGCCTATACCCGGAAAGTGGAAGAGGCGAAACGTTCTTTCGTATTCCTCAACCTGAAGTCCGAAACAGTGCCTGCTGCACTTATTGTATATGATAAAGTATCGGCTTCCAGTCCCGATTTCCGCAAATACTGGTTGCTGCATAGCATCGAAGAACCCACGCTTGAAGGTAATACTTTCATCGTGCGGCGCACCAAAGACGGTGATAGCGGTATGCTGCACAACACCGTCCTTTTACCTCAGGCAGATAATCTTCGTATCGATAAGGTTGGCGGTCCCGGCAAGGAAAACTGGGTGTTCGGCACTAACTATCCCAACGATGCCGTAGCTCCTTATCTTGACAATGCCAACGAGCGCGGAGCCTGGCGGGTAGAAGTTTCACCCGCTGTCCCTGCCGTTACCGATAACTTCCTGAATGTGATACAGGTTGCCGATAACCGATGCAATCGGTTGAACGCAGTGCAGCGTATTGAGGATGACCGGATAGTAGGTGTTCAGTTAGCCGATCGTGTCGTTACTTTTGCCAGGAGCAGCGAACCGCTGCAGAAAGATTTTACCCTTACAGTTAACGGTACGGGTACATATAAATTCGTCATTACCGACCTTAAAGCAGGTAATTGGCAGGTAAAGAAGGACGGTCGTGTCTTTATTCCGTTGACCGAGGTGCAGGCTTCCGATGGAGTACTTACTTTTGAGGGGAGTGCCGGCAGTTATGAATTTTGTAGGTAATAATCTTATAGTGAACAAATAAAGAGTGAGCGTATAGGCTTGCTCTTTACACTAAAAATTTAATCAAGTCCTAATTCGGTATATAGCGCTATATCTTTATTTATTTGCTTATCTTTGTGCAGCAAATAATAATCATCTTGAATATGCAGAATACAATATATACATCAGCAAAGCCTTTCGTAAAGTGGGTCGGTGGAAAAACGCAGCTTTTGAAAGATATCAAACATGCTCTGCCGGCTAATCTTGCACAAACGAAAGATATTATCTATGTGGAACCGTTTGTGGGAGGTGGTGCTGTGTTATTTTGGATATTACAGCAATTTCCTAATATTAAAAGGGCTGTAATCAATGATATAAATCCTCATTTGATAACAACATATAAGATTGTTAAAGAACAGCCGGGCAAATTAATTGAAAGATTAAAGGTCTTTCAAAATGAATACATCCCTTTAGGAGAAGAAGATAGGAAAACATATTATTTGGCAAAGCGTGATATTTATAACAACTCTTCTTTACCCGAAGTTGAGATAGCCGCTTTATTCATCTTCTTAAATAGAACATGTTTCAATGGCTTGTATAGGGTAAATTCAAAAGGTAAATTTAATGTGCCTCACGGTAAATATGCTACTCCCAGGATTTGTGATGAAGATACTATTCTGGCAGACTCACATATCCTTCAAAAGGTCGAAATCTTATGTGGGGATTTTGCGGAAACGGCTGTTTATGCTTCTCCTAATGCACTGTTCTATTTTGATCCCCCGTATAAACCTTTAAGTAAAACATCTTCTTTCAATTCGTATGCTAAAGAAGAATTTGATGATAATGAGCAGATAAGGCTACGTGATTTTTGCAGTAAAATAGCCGGATATAAAGCTAATTTTATTTTAAGTAATTCCGATGTAAAGGGCAAGAACGAAGATGAGGGCTTTTTTGATGAAATATACAATGCCTATAATATTCGGCGTGTAATGGCAACACGGATGGTTAATGCCAATCCTGATAAAAGAGGAAAATTATCCGAACTGATGATTTCCAATATTAATATGATTTATAGGTAAATGGCTATGAAAAGAAATTTCAATGATTGGCTTGCGCAATTTCGTTCAAGCATCGCTAATTATGAATACTATACGGACTTCAATAAGGTTTTTGAAAATGTAGATGCCATTAAGATAGAATTGAATATAATGAATTCTCTTATTGGCAGTAAAAACATTGAGGCTGATTTTGCGACCCTATTGGCTACCTATCCTAATGTTTTAAAGTGTATCCCAGTTTTGATAGCCAAACGTGAAATGGATATAGAGACTGTAGATGAAGAAGGAAGTTTCTGCTATAATTTTCGGAAGATGAATTATAGTGTAGACCAATATAAGATATTCATGCGTAAAACCGGTATTTTCAACTTGCTTGAGAATCGGATAATAGGAAGCCTTGTAGATTATGTTACCGGGGTAGAAACGGGACTTGATTCTAACGGAAGAAAAAATAGAGGTGGACATTTAATGGAGAATCTTGTAGAGTCCTTCATTCAAAAGGCGGGATTTATAAGAGATAGTACATATTTCAAGGAAATGTATATCCATGAGATAGAAGAAAAGTGGGGCATAGATTTGTCCGCTATATCCAATCAGGGTAAAGCTGAAAAACGTTTTGATTTTGTTGTTTCTACTCCCAATATGGTATATGGAGTGGAAACCAATTTTTATGGAAGTAATGGCTCTAAGCTGAATGAAACGGCAAGAAGTTATAAAACAATAACATTGGAAACCAAAGAACTTACAGACTTTACTTTTGTTTGGTTTACCGATGGGCAAGGGTGGAAGAGTGCACGTAATAATTTGGAAGAGACTTTCGATGTGCTTGAACATATCTATAACATCAATGATATGGAGAATGGTATTATCAGTGAAGTGATGAAATAAGTAGAAATAATGAAAAATCTATATCAGCATAGTATTGATTTGAAGAAAATCTGTATTGATAATACAGATAGAGATACTTTTTCGCGGAAACTCATGAATTTGCCTTACAGAGGATATGAAGTGGAAGAGCTTCCCGATAACCGGAAAATAGTCATAACCAAGCCGGGTGGTAAAAACGTATATGGAACAACTCAAAGGGAAGATTTCATAGTCTTTATATATAATCCTTGTAATGATAGTCTTTGGCAAATATCTCATTATCAAATTTTAGATGATATTAAAAATAAAGTTCGGGAAAATAAAGATGAAGCCAAGAAGTTTTTGTCTTTAATGGAAAGAGTGTATAAAGGAGAAGAACCTGCCGATTTTATAAACGATATACGTGCATTGCACTTTGTTTCAGGAGAATCTCCTGAGGCTTTAATAAAAGCATATAAATGGATATGGGGACAGGAGGATGTTAATTATCCTACCGGAAAAGGTCGTAGAATGTCTTGGGAGTCTTACCGGGAAATTATTAAGAATTTATGACCCCTTATTTCAAATCCACTGACCGGGCCTTTACTTTGCTTCATGGCGATTGCATCGAACTATTGAAACAGTTCAGTTTCAAGTTCGATATGATATTTGCCGACCCACCTTATTTTTTGAGTAATGGTGGGATAAGTATACAGAACGGAAAAGTTGTGTGTGTGGACAAAGGTGAATGGGATAAAGGTGGAACCCCGGAATATGTGGATTCGTTTAATAGAGCGTGGATAAGCGAATGCCGTCATAAACTGAAAGACAACGGTACGATATGGATAAGCGGTACGTACCATAATATTTTCTCTATTGCCAACATTTTGACCGAACTTAATTTTAAAATTCTTAATGTTGTAACATGGGCAAAAACCAATCCGCCTCCTAATGTCTCATGCCGTTATTTTACTTATTCCACAGAATTTATAATTTGGGCTCGTAAATTGGCTAAAGTACCGCATTGCTATAACTATGATGTGATGAAGCAAATCAATAATAGCAAGCAGATGAGGGACGTATGGCATCTGCCGGCTATTGCTCAATGGGAAAAATCATGTGGGAAACACCCTACGCAGAAGCCGTTGTCTGTGTTGTCGCGTATTGTTTTGGCGTCAACTAATAGTGGAGCATGGATTCTCGATCCGTTTACGGGCAGTAGTACAACAGGGGTTGCTGCAAACTTGCTTGGCAGACGTTTCTTGGGTATAGATAAAGAAGAAGAGTTCCTTATTCTTAGTCAAAACCGTAAAAAAGAAATTGAACATCTATCAACCTTTTCTTTATTTCGTAATAAAATTAAAGATATTGCTCTTTTGGATAATATGGGACTATTGCCTGCACAAGAGGACTTTGCTTGCGGTTATGATTTACCCTTTTAATGAACATCCAAGAGTTCTTTGTTACGGTTGTTTTGGGTTTGAAAATGTAGGTATGTATAAAATAGTGCTCCCCGCACTTCACAGTGCAGGGAAGACACAGCAAACAAACAAATATTTCCGATTTTAAATAAAGAGGTATTCTTATCGGACGTTTTTGTTTTAGGTATTTAGAGTGTATTTGAGGCTTTGGAAATGAAGGCTGAATATAAGTTATATATCTTGATTTTATATTTTCATTTATACAAAGTGGTGACTTTCTTATTATTTTAAGTTATTTATTTCGTACGCACCGGATAACAAAAGCTATTATTTCACCTGTTGAAGAGTCTTCACCCCCAATGAATTCATTTTGAAGATGTCTGTTGTACGTAGTGCATAGATAGTATCCTATAGCATCAAAATAGGATTCGTGCGGATGTCCATCGGTAAATCTCATAAAGCTACTATATGGGAGTTTTAATACGTCTCCGTATATTGTGTACCCATCTTTGGGCACTCCTTTCGCATAGGAAAGTAAATTATTGAACTCTTGTAAAGTGGGAGTTCTCCAAGCACTATTTGGTTCAACTTTTCGACATGGATCTCTTGAATCGGACCAAGTTGTGACAAGTTCCGGATTATTTGGCAACGGATTATTGAATACAAAGTAGTCTTGAGCATTATCTGCTTTGCTGCATGTCAGTGTATTGGGATAAATACCATATTTTTTGGTTTCTGCTGTATAATATAAGTTTCCGTTTGCCCAAATATTTCCTCCGATGATATATCCTTCTGTTGTGGTGAATGAGACATTGCTATAATAGGTGTTATTGGCATTAAGTGTCACTCCGGACAATGTAGCGCTTCTGTTACTGAAGGGCTTGTTACCGATTGTAAGCCCCAACTTCACCGTTACGCTTGCGGAAGCCTGCGGCAGCAGGTACGTATAATTGCTATACACACTCATCGCATTCGGACTGTTCCAAGTGACATTTATCGTTCCCGAACCGTCTTGTGCCGTCAGCGTGTTGTTTGTGAACGAATAGGTAGCATTGTGCCTGGGCAGAGTCACTGTACCTGCACACGCCGTAATCGCTCCCATTCTTCCGGCTTGGGCAATGGCTTGCACTCTGTATCGTGCACAATGATGTTTGAATACGATGTTGCCCAGCGTATATGTGCTGCCTATATTGTTAATTGCGACTCCGGCTTTTACATACGTCATAAAATTTTGCCCGTTTGTTACGGGGACGCTTGCAGAACTGTTGGTAAAGGCGGTGATGGCGCTTGAGTTGCCGTATGAATAAACGATAAATGTATAAGTCCCCACAGGGAGGATAAGACTCTTTGTGGTTTGCACGCTGCTTCCCGACAGTTTATAATCTCCATACCCGGCATAGTTTGCAGTGGAAATTCCGGCGGCGGTAGCCGATTTGTAAGCCACTACCCGGAAAGTTATGTTGTCGTCCACGTTTGCCCAGCGGGTGGAGGCTCCCTCGGTTGCAGTCCCTGCCGGGCAATGCAGTGTGCTTACTTCCATGTCCACGCCGTATTCTCCTTTTTGCCTGACGGTTTTTGCCATTCCGCTGCGTGTGCCGGTAACCTCTTCCGTGCTCCAACCGTTTGTTTGGGGAGCTTCCACTTCGATGAGGATGCCGTTGGGAGAGCGGTTCTCTATGCCCTCCTCATCCTTTCCGCACCCGGTTATCAGCAGGACAACCGATATATGGAATACCATATTTCTTATCATTCGTTTCATCTCGTTTTAGAGTAAAATTATTGTTCCCGTACTGCCCGGCATTTCTGCATCGGCTACCATTGATCCGGGCTTTGAGGCATGGTTATCGTTCCCGACCCTGCTGCTGTCTGTCCGCCCCAGGCTTCTGCCGATACGCTTGTTGCTATTACCAGCGTCTTGTCGCCCGTAAGTGCTGCTGCTTCCGTGGCATATCCCGTATTGCTTACCGCCTTGATATTCACGATGTAGCGGCAATTCCTTTTCAGCGGAATATAACTTCCCCCGCTGGTGAGGTCTACCCTGTAATAATGCGTGCTTCCCGCATAAGTACCGCCCACGACAAGGCATACATTGTTGTCCCTGCTGCTGCTTTGCGGCGTTTCCGCTACGTAGATAGTCCGTATCAGCGATTTGCCGTCCGGGCAGGTGTAGGTCAGCGCACCGTTTGTTCCGGCATCCGGGGGGATGGATACGGATGCAACCACATTGCCGGTGATTGTTCCGCCGTTTACGGGAGCTGCGTAGCCTTTATTCTTCGTGCGGTACACGCTGACCGTTTTCAATGTAAACCCGCTTAATCCCGCTGCCGTTTCTCCGCTTAGCGCGCACCCTACGTCTATGCGTGCCAGCGCGCGCAGTAACGTGATGTTTCCCAAAGATGTGGCAGGCGTGATAGCTTGTGCCGCCGCAGTTTCTCCCCACATGGGGAAGCGGCTGTAGCTTGTAGTTCCGGTTGCATTCCAAATTCCGGCGGCATCGAACGTTATCATTTTCAGGACATCGCTTTTGGGTGTGTTATCCGGAATGACGGGCAGTTTCTTTCCCGCATTAGCAATGACTGCAAGCCTGTATTTCTCGCCTGCCAGGCTTTGCTTCAGAGTTACCATATACTTGCCGCCCAGTAACTGCACTTGCGGCGCCTCATAGCTGAATGTTTCTGTGGAACCGCTCGCCTTGAACACCAGTACTTTCAGTTGGGCGATGTCTATCGCGTTCTCCTCATCGGATGTAATGGCGCGGGTGGCGGTGCTTCCGTCCGTTGCCGTGGGCAGCGAAATGCGGAGCGTGAGCATCACTTCGCCGTTGTCGGCCAGTGTGTCGGGCTGTCCGTTGTCGCAAGCCAGCAGGACAAGGACGATTACCGCACCGGTTACGATGCGCAATAATGCGGCCGATATGCTTCTATGTTCCGATAGTCCTGTCATACTTTCTTTAACTTACATTTCCGTTTCCTGTTCCACTTCTCCCCACGGCAGTACTTTTACGAATGCCCTTATCTCGGTCTTTCTGAAATCTATCTCGATGTCGGTCTGTTTCCCTGCCGCTGCGCGCAAGGGCTGTAGCTCGCTGTCTTGCGTAACGGTGCACAGCTTTTCCTGCCCCCTGTATATTTCCACTTCGATGTATTCTCCTTCCCGGGTCGGAAATATGCGGAAGGGTGGGGCATAGGCATCTCCTTGCCCGTCCGTGACGGTAGGCGGTCTGTATCCGGCGCTTTCTCCGGTTACTTTTCCCATGAAATCCACTTCGGAACCCGTTCCCCGTACAATGAAGGTATAGGCTTCTCCCCGATATGGATAGCGCTCTGCCAGATAGCATGTCCGTATGCTCAATCCTGCCGCCATCCGCTCCATTACCAGCGTGATGCCTTCTTCCTGTATGCTCCTTGTAGCGGTGTTGTTCAGCTCCTTGCGGCAGTAAAAGAGGTCTGTAACGGGCAAATGGCTTCCTTCGGCATGTTGTTTCAGTTTCAGGCGTGCTTCCTCTATCGGTGTTCCCGGCTTGATATCGGCGGTAATCAGGGTATCTTCCTTGATGTTGCCCCATGCTACGAGGGTGAGCCGCGCTTCTTTGTAGTTTCCGAAAAGATAGTCCGATGACACTCCTGCAGGAACCATGCGCACAAAACCGTTTTCACCGAAAAGATACACTTCCGATTTCTCCAGTACACCGCTTTCGGTGAGGTCGTTGCCTGCCGCATCCACTACCCGCACGTGTACTTGGTACTGCACGCAGTCTCCGGTGTCTTCCCGCACGCAGGATGCATGCAGAAAGGCGAGGCAGGTATACAATGCCGTGAGTATGGCTGTGCGGATAGGTTTCATGGCGGTTTTACGATTCCGGTTATTTAGTCGAATGTTACGTCCTGCGTGATGTTCAGTGCCCAGGTGGCCACATTAATCGTCAGTTCGAGCGAAGTAGGGGTTATGTCTCCCATAGGGTCCGTAGTACCAATGTTCTTGATAGTGGCTTTTATGGCATAAGTATTGTTGCGGGTGATGTTTGAAGTACCCGTACCCGCAGTTCCGGTGATGTTTGTTCCCGCCTGATTTTTGTTGACGATTATCGGATAGTAGATGGTGCTTCCTGCATCGCTTGCATTTTTCTTGAATGTGCCTTCCAGTACCAATGCCGTATGGGTGGTTTCTTCGTTGGGGAGAATATAGAACCAGTAGTCGGTTTTATGTTCCGCACTTACGTCTACCGGCGGAGTGACCGAATTTGCCAGATAGGCTACGGTTCCGGTGGATTTGTCGTAGTTTCCGGTCAGATAAGCCGGTGTGCCCATTTTGGTGGTGCTGTATCCGCCTGTGCCCGGTACAGCCTCTTTCATGGCGTTCCGTACAAAGATGTTTTTCAGTTCGTAGGATGCCGCCGCGTACTGCCCGTTGGGGTCGAAGGCGGTTTTGATGCTGCTTATAGACACCCTTGCCACGAGTCGGAGCAGTTGGGCTGTCATGCCGGTGTTGCTGCCTGCACTCAGTGTGAAAGTGGCGTTGCCGCTGCCGTTTTTTACGTCTCCGCTCATGGGCAGGCAGTCTTTGGCCTGTGCATCGGCCAGTGCGATGGTTTTCTTCAGGAAGTCGGTTTTGTTCAGTACACCTGCAAAGTAGTTGTCTGTGGGTGCATTGGCCACCACAATACCCGTACAGCCTGCTGCCGGAGTGCAGTTGATGGTGGTTGCCGAGGTCATGTTGGTGGTAATGGTCCGTATGGCATTCACCGAATTGTCGCTGTTGAATATCGCTACCGTAAAACGTTTCAGGGTATTCTCCTCGGCTTGCGTGGGCAGTGCGCTGCCTGTGGCTTTGGTGTTTACGCCGCTACCCGTAAGGCGCAGTTCCAGTTGCGCCGTCTTTTCTTGCAGTTGGGGTTCTGCTATTCCGTTCTCGTCACTGCCGCATCCGGTCAGTGTAAGGGTTGCTGCCGCCAGCATTGCCCATAAATAATTGTTCGTTCTCATGTCCGCCTGTTTTTATAGGTTAATATATTTTTTAATATGCTGCTCAATAGGTTATCTTCGTCTTTTTAATTTCCCGCCTGTCTTTTCAGTTCTTTAAGCGCTTTGTCGGCTTGTTTCACCCCTGCTGCCGCAGCCATGGTGAGGTATACCTCCGCCTTGTCCCGGTTTCCTTCCTGGAGGCAGAGTATGCCCATGTTGTTGTATGCCATGGGCAGGGTGGCAAACCTCTCCAGGTAGCGGCGTGCCTTGGCCGTCTCTCCTTTGGTGAGCGCCACTGCCGCCGCGTTGATGTTGGCTTCGGGGCTGTCGGGAAACAGCCGTGCCGCCAGGTCCAGCACATCGTTGTACTCTGTGGAGCCTTGCGGATAGCTGCCTGCCACGGTAAAGAACTCGTTCAGGCGGAGCGCCCGGCGTTCGCCGGTACGGAACAGCCTCAGACTCTCCGCCGCATCCAGCGGCTGGCGGGTGTACTCTATCCTGTAGTCCACCCGCATTACTTCGGGGAATATCTTTTCCGCCAGGTATTTGTAGGGCTTTCCGTCGGCAAGGCGCATCAGCATGCGTTCTCGTCCTTTGTCTATGTCTACATTGCCTATCAGGTCGAGGGTGGCTTCTCGGAACATCATGTCGCTTTGCTTTACCAGCGCCGCAATGGAGTCCCAGTCTTCGGAAATCCAGGTCACTTCCAGCGGAGTACCTGCCGTCAGGCGGTTTTCCCGCAGGTAGTCTTTCAGTTTCAGTGAGCGCACCAATGCATCCACCTCATTTTTCTGCAGGTTTCCTACGGGGGCCCCGTACCCTGTAATCTTCACTTTCACGAGCTTCGTTCCCGCCTCCCGGCGTATGTCCTGCAAGGCATTGCGCATCCGGTGGTATATCTCGAAGTTCTGCTTGGTTACGGACAACTCTCCCAACGGCCTTTCCCTCTTGTCCCGCTGCTCTTTGCCGAAATAGGGGATAGACCCCGTCACAGCATGCAGCGTGTCCTTGTCCGGCGCGGGCTCGATGAAGTTCACCCATGTCAGGTACTTCCTGTCCGTATCCGTGTCCCAGACAGAAGTGCGTACTTTGGGCAGGTTCAGCCTGTCGGCAATCTTGTCCTCGTATATGCTTCCTTGTCTGCCGTGGCAGGCGCACTCCTGCGAGCGTATCAGGAGCAGGGCGTCCTTCATCCATTCCTGATAGGGCACTGCCACCCGGTAGCGGAAGGAGCGTGCCATCCTGGCATCGTTCCTTATCACTACTGCGGGTATGGGGGAGGGGCGGCCGTTTCCGGTAAATTCCTGTTGCCGCTGGTACACTTTCTGTTTCTCTGTGCCGTTGATGAGTACTGCGGGCAGGGCCTGTTCGTTTTCCCCGCTGATGAGTACGGGCGTCACGGTGAGCGATTCGTCCGAGGGCATCCTCAGTCCTTCGAAGTCTACGGACAGGTCTATGTTGAGGCGTCCGTCCGCAAGGGAGAACTGCTGTCCGGTGACGAACATTTCTCCCCGGTAGAATTCCTGTGCGCGTCCTGACCGGCAGCAGAGTACCGATATTGCCATTATCAGAGGAATACGGATTAGATTTTTCATGCTTTCAATTTGCTATTGTAATTATTCTTGTTGCTATTTTATCATGTACACTATGGATATTGCCGCCTTGGTCGGGGCAACTAAATTCCTGTTGCCGCTCCCTGTCCTCTCCCCGCAGTGCGAGCAGCGGTAGCGTTCGTATCCGGTATGCAGAAACCCTACGCCGATGCTTGTTTCCAGTCCCCAGCGGGGGGAGAGGATGAAGTGATAGCCGTATGATATTCCCACTCCCGTAAAGTCTCCCTCGTATCTTTCGGAACGTATCCCTTTGAAAAGCCCGAAAGGCAGCCTTGCCTTGGCTACGTTGTACACGCCGTACATCAGGTTTGCCCCGAAGAAATGTCCTCCGTAGGGCTGGCACATCCAGTAGCGCAGCTCCGGCTGTACGAACCAGTGCTTCCAGCGCCTGTCTCCTCCTGCCGGAAAGGGGTTGTAGTGAAATCCGGCTTCGAGCGTGAAACGTTCCGACAGCTTTAGTTCCACACCGAGGTTGGGCGAGGCGAGCATGCTCCCCGTAAGCAGGTCGCTTTTCACGGCAACGGTTTGCGCCCCTGCCTTGCCTGCACAGGACAGCAGGGCAAGGAGCATCAGCATCGGTATGTGTTTTCTGCTTTTCAATTTCTTTGTTCCGGTTATAAGTCTGTCAGTGTAATTTCTTTCAGGTATATTCTGGCTATCTGGTTTATTATTCCGAGTTTCTGGGCGGCTCTTCCGTATTGTACATAGAACTGCTCGGTAATGGGGCGGTTGCAGTTCAGATGTTCTCCCGTGGCTTCGAGAATATCCAGCAGGGATATTTCCACAGCTTTTCTGGCTGGGATGTAGGATTGCGTTTCCAGCGGATTTTCCGCGTCTTTCAGGATGATAAGTCCGGCATTGGTGAGCTGTGGCAGTAATATCCGCATTTGCCCTTCGGTAAGTGTGCACGGTTTTATGCAAGTACCGTAGTCTCTTGCATAAATACATTTGAGTACTGCAATGGCAGTCTGTGTTCTGGGCGTTATCATGTAGTTTTCTTGTTTGTTTGATT
>NZ_JACOOD010000058.1:0-21093 GCF_014287405.1 Bacteroides sp. NSJ-48
GTCGCTGCAAGCACTTGGCTATGACGGTGGCGAATCTTGTCGTAATACATCAATTGAACTTTTTAGGCCACAAAGATAAGTCAAAGAACGCTTTAATCAATTATTCGATATAAACTCTAATGATTATTCCGGGTATTTACCGTAGGCTTCACGGAACTTCTCCCGGTAGAGGTCCCTGTCCTTTTTAAGTTCCTTGAGCATATCCTTCTCCAGGATCTCCTTGAAAGACATGTCTGCCAGCTGCACGTTTCCTCCGGCCTTTCCCCCGGTCTGTACCTGGGAACTGACGGACTGACGTACGGAAATGGAACTGAGGCGTACTTCGGCCTTTGCAAAATCAACGGCAAAGTCCTCCAGCCAACTGTCACGTCCTTTGGCGTCAATGCGCCCGTCTTTCACTGCCGCGTCCACCAGTGCGACGGCTTTCTGTTTATTGGCTTCCTTCTCCTTCGTCTCAAAGGCTGTCACACGTTCCTGCAGTGTCTGTTTTTCGCTCTTGAGCGTGGCGTTCTCGACCTGCAGGTTGTCACGCAGGGTAATCAAGTCCTGTACGGCTTCCCGGACAGCCTGGTCGGATGCGGAATCCGACAGTTTCAACATCTGTGTCAAATAACTCATATTGTTCTCTCTTTTATGGTTAATACTGAATTCCTTATCCATCAGCCTGACAAGCGCCTGCCTGTCAGACAAGTCTATACGTTTGTTTGTCGCGCGGTCATACATGGCAAGGGCATTGTGGTTGGAACCTATGGGGCAGACAGACACCTCCCGCATGGTCCACCTTGTGGCGGTGGGTCCCGTCTGTCCCGGAAGTTTCAATGCGGGATCATCGCTGATCTCTTCAGGCGGCCAGGTGCCGATACTGGCCATGCGCAGGAAGTCGCGCTCCACCTTGCCGGCTATCGTACGTCCTTTTTCGTCTTCCTCGTCGAATACAACGTCCACCAGAATCCTGCCGTCCTCCACACGCACGTTCTCACCGCGCCCTATCGGGGTTTCCCAGTCATTATGGTTATAGAGTACCACGGGATTCTTTTTGAATTCTTCCAGGTTGGCCCCCGAAGTCAGCATGCGGAAACCGTAAGTGTTTACGGATTCGTCATGTACACAGAATGTATATGCTTTGCCCATTGCTTTTCTCATTTTGTTTGCTGCAAAATTCAGGGATAAAAAGAAGGTGTGCAAATCGCCCTGTAACAGTTTCCTACCGAGTGGAAACTGTTTACCTGTAGACGGAAACTGTTGCAGGCGGATTATTTTAATCGGTATGCGCTGCCTAACTTTGTACTGTAATAATCAAGAGAATAAATATGTCCAAGACACTAACGAATCAACAGAAAAAGGACTGGGCGAAGATGCTCTACATGCAGGGAGAACTGCAAAGCAGGCAGATAGCCGAAAAGGTGGGTGTCAGCCCTGTCACCATGAGTAAGTGGAGCAAGGAGGGTAACTGGGAAATGCTGCGGGCGGCCGTCACCACCACGCGGGAGGAACAGATACGCAATCTCTACATGCAGATAGCGGAAATGAACAAGGTCATAGCCGAGCGTGGTGACAAGTATGCCACTTCCGCCGAAGCCGACACCATCAACAAACTCTCCGCCGCCATCGCCAAAATGGAAGGGGACTACGGCATAGCCGATATCATCAGCGTGAGCAAACAGATCCTTTTCTGGCTGCGCAAGCGTGACCCGCAGAAGGCAATCGAACTGAGTTATTATTTTGACGAATTTGTAAAGGAGAAATTAAGGTAACGCCATGGCAAAAAAGAGACTGACAGGAAACAACAGGACACTCTCCGACGACTGGGAAGAAACCCTGAGGCAGATACGTACACAGACCGCCGTAGACTTCACCATGACCGGAGAAGAAAAGGCAAGGAAATTGCGCGAACTGGAAGCGGACCCTGTAGCATGGGCGAAGTTCATGTTTTACAGATATGCCAAATACGAGTTTGCAGGATTCCAGAAGAAAGCCATCAGGCGCATCATCGGGCATTCCGACGGGAACTGGTACGAAGTGCTGAGCTGGGCGCGTGAGCTGGCAAAGTCCACCATCGTGATGTTCATCGTGCTGTACCTGGTCATCGTGAAGAAAAACAAGCGGTGCGTCATCATGACCTCGGCGACCAATGACGGCGCAAGGAAGCTGCTGAACCAGTACCGGGCGCAGTTCGAGGCGAACGAGCGGCTGAAATATTTCTACGGCAACCTCATCGGTGACAAATGGACGGAGGACTATTTCACCCTCAGCACCCGCGTGTCGTTCATGGCGATGGGCTGGGGACAGTCACCGCGCGGAGTCAAAATGGACGAGGTACGCCCGGACGTATTGCTCATGGATGACTACGATACCGACGAGGAATGCCGCAATCCGGAGATAGTGAACAACAAATGGAACTGGTTCGAGCAGGCGCTGTTCTTCACCCGCTCCATCAGCGAGGCGCTGCTTACCGTCTGGACGGGGAACGTCATCGCAAAGGACTGCTGCGTCTCACGTGCAGGTAACAAGGCAAGGGAACTGGCAGCAAGGGAGAAGCCTATCGGAAACTGGGATATCATCAATATACGCATGGTGGATATCAATAATCCCGATCCGCAGGCGGATTACCAGTTCGGAACGTCCGTATGGCCGGAAAAGAACACTGAGGAGACGATAGACGAGGTGCTGGCACAGGTGAGCCTCGCCAGCGGGCAGAAGGAGTGTTTCAATAATCCGGTGGTGGAGGGTTCCTACTTCAAGGAGATACGCTGGGGAGAATGCCCGCCCATAGGCAAGCTCAAATATATTGTCAGTTACGGGGACCCGGCACCGAGCAACACCACCGGCAAGAAGGCGAAGAAGAACTCCTTCAAGGCGAATTTTCTCATGGGGCTATACGAGGGAACGCTGTATGTATATACCGGATATCTGCGGCATGTCACCAACGACGAGTTCGTGAACTGGTATTACTATCAGCGGGACTACGTAAGGGAAAGGACGCAGCAGAGGAACTACATAGAGAATAACAAACTGCAGGATCCGTTCTACCAGCAGGTATTCGTTCCTCTTTTCCTTGCAAAAGGGAAGGAAAAAGGACATTACATCAGTATCTCACCCGACGGGCGTGACAAACCCGACAAATTCGTGCGTATAGAAGGGAACCTGGAACCGTTGAACAGGGCGGGAAGGCTCGTTTTCAACATACGGGAGAAGGACAATCCGGACATGCAGCGGCTGGAGGAACAGTTCAGGCTGTTCGACGACGGACTGCCGGCACCGGCAGACGGACCGGATGCCATTGAAGGGGGATATTACATGTGCCAGCAGCTGAACGCCCACATGGAAGCCGGAAGTTACTGGATAGGAAGACGCCCCCATAACAAAAAAAGAATGTGACAAACCATTAAAAATAAAAATATATGGCTTATTTGGAAGTAGAGGAAATGACAACCCACATCTATGAGGAGGATATGGATACCATCAGCCATGGCGATGATGCGGCGATGATGTCGGCCATAGACGCCGCCATAGAGGAGGTACAGGGATATCTTACCAAGTACGATACAGGAAAGATATTCGCCGCCAGGGGAAAGGAACGCAATCCCATATTGCTGCTCTTTGTAAAGGATATAGCCGCCTGGCACTTCTGTAATATCTGTAACGCCGGAGTGGATATTGAAATGCGCGAAAAGCGCTACGATCGTGCCATTGAATGGCTCAGGAACAATCAGAACAGGCAGAACCCGAACCTGCCGGCAGCACCGGAGCAGCCGGGACGGCAAGAGTGCAGGTGCTGCGGGGAAATAGCATTCGGAAGCAACAGGAAACGTGACAACCACTTTTAAACGGAAACTTTATGACAAACAGGAAAAGGAAAGAACGGCAGGAAAAACCTGTGTCCAGGAAGGCCGTAACACCGGTATACAATCAGATACTAGTGCAGCCCGTGCACAGGGGAATAAACGACATAGGCACATGGAAAAGTGCGCTCAGGGCGGCTGACATGGGGCTGCGCAGCAAACTGTACGACCTGTATGAGGACATACTCATGGACGGGACTGTGACGGATGCCATCGGCAAACGTATAGAGGCGATAACCGACTGCGATATTAACTTTACGGTAAACAGGAAGGAAGTACCACGGATAACGGAACTCATAGATACTGTGGAGTTCGAGAACCAGCTGAAAGAGATCATGTGGAGCCTTTTCTGGGGAATATCCGTAGACGAATATTCTTTCGTGAACGGGTTCGACTTCAACAGCATACCGCGCAAGCACATACGTCCCAAAGAGAAGCTGATACTGCGGCGCCAGTACGATACGGACGGGATCAGTTACAGCGATGACGGTATGATCATACAGTGGGGAGAGGATAATGACCTTGGGCTCTTGCTGAAAGTGGCTCCCTATGTGATATACAAGCGCGGGGGATTCGGGGACTGGGCACAGTTCGTGGAACTCTTCGGGATGCCGCAGCGCATAGGAAAGTACAACAGCATGGACGAACAAAGCAGGAGGCTTCTCATACAGGCATTCGAGGAAGCGGGATCGGCACCGTACATTGTCATCCCGAAAGAGAGTGACGTGGAACAGACGACACTCAGCGGAAGCAGCAACGGGGCGCTCTATAACGATTTCCGCAATGCCTGCAACGAGGAGATACTCATAACCGTACTGGGACAGACCATGACCACCAAAGACGGTGCGTCGCTCTCGCAGAGCAAGGTACATCTGGAAGTGCAGGAGAAGAAACACCGCAGCGACCGGCGTTTTGTCATACGCATGCTGAACAAATACCTTGTACCGCTGCTTGAAAGCAGGGGATATCCGGTACATGGCGGAAAGTTCTCATTCGTGGACAAGAAGGACGAGCTTACCGTAAGTGACCTGAAAACGCTCTCTACGATGATTCCTATTCCCCGCAGTTACGGCTATGAGAAATACGGCATCCCCGAACCGAAGGACGGGGAGGAAGTGTTCATGGGGGCACCAGCCGATACGGGAAATGATGACCGGCCGGCCAAAGCGGTAAAACCACAGGTCAGGAATGGTACACCCGTAGGAACGGTGGAGAATGCCGATGAACGTACGCTTTGGGAAAGGATAAAATCTTTTTTCGTGGCGGCCCCGCATCCGGGCGGGGCTGGCATAATCCGCATGAGTGATACCTCCCCCCTGGATGAAAGGCTCATCGCTGCCGTATGGAACGGTGAACTGGCAGGTTTCAGTCCGGAGCTTTTCCGGTTCTTTGCCGAAGACTTTTTAAAGGCTGTTCGAACGGCATTTGAAGAAGGACCGAGAAATGCCGATGTGGACGTGGCCTACAAGTTGTCGGATGACCTGTTCCGTATGGCGATGGAGCAGAACCTGTTCCATTTCTCCGCTGCCAAGACGCTGGCGGAAATACAGGAACTGAACAGGCTCTTCCGGGAAAGCGGAAACTTTGGTGAGTTTCACCGCAGGGCAAAGGAAACCACCGAAGTGTTTAACAAGACCTGGCAGAGGACGGAATACGAAACGGCGGTGCTCACAGCCGAAGGTATGTCTACCTACCGGAAATTGCGGACCAGGAAAAAGGTATATCCTTTCTGGGAGTACCTGACGGTGAATGACGGCAGGGTACGTGAGGAACACATGAAGCTTCATGGGGTCATCCTGCCCGAAAATGACCCGCGATGGAACAAAATATACCCGCCGAACGGTTGGGCCTGCAGGTGCCTCGTGACCGGACGGATGAAGCACCAGGTAAAGGTCGATCTTGAAGAGATGCGCCGGCGTGTGGACGGCTTCCTGAAAACGGCCGAATGGAAAAAGGCCGAGGCGCAAGGCTGGGGAGTGAACCGTTGTGACTCGGCACAGGTATTCACAGCCGACCAGATGTACATCCGCAAGTTCCCGCAGCAGGCATCGTCCTATCTGAAGGACATGACCGCCGAACGCTGGAACCTGCCCGGGGTACAGGCCATGAAGAGGGACGCTTCAGGAAATATCCCTGTCAGTGGGCGGAGTGAACAGGAGGTATGGGAAACATACGCCGAAGACGGAAGAATCGTACTGACGGATTATGATGGCCGGAAAGTCATTGTCGAGAAAAAACAGTTCGACAGCCATACTGCAGGCAAGGGACGGGACAACCGCATAAGATACTGGGATGCCATGCTGGAAACCCTGCACGCCCCGGACGAGGTGTGGCTCAATGATGAGATAAAGCATGACCTGCTTGATACCTATTGCCTGTTGAAATACTACAGGGATGAGGTACTGGCCGTAAACTACCGGATAGAAGGGGAAAAGCTGGTGCTGAAGACCTGGTATGTCATGCAGACACGCACACCGGGAAACCGGAAAGTAAACCTTAAAAAGGAGATATGGGACAAACGCCGCAGGGGGCTGCTGATAAAAAAGCGTCGGAGCGCATCCTCGCGTCCGTCCGAACCGTAAAGGTGGAACGATGCCGTCGTTCCTCCGCCCGTTCGGATTGGATGGCCGGTGTTGCACTCCTTCTTGGGGCTGATCCTGCCTGGCGCTGTCGATTCTCAGACCTTGCAAATCCCCCTTGCACCCCCGGGGTGTTGGATGCGTGTTGTCTCCCCGTCAGGACAGGACTTCGATGCAAATATAACCATTTTAAAATGTAAAGCAATGGATTTCAGCAAGGAATTGGAACAAAGGGTGAAAGAAGCCATAGAGGCGGTACCCGAAGCGGTGGCTTCCACTGCAAAACGGTACTTCCTGGAACGTTTCTCGGAAAAGGCGTTCGACGGGGAACCATGGAAGCCATGGGGTAAAAGATACAAGCCCGGAAAGGGGACACTGCTTGTACAGAGTGGAGCCCTGCGTAAGAGTATCGACGTTGACGAGATCAACGCCCGCAGGGTGGTCATTACCGCCGGTGGTGACAGGGTGCCTTATGCACGTGCCCATAACGAGGGATTCTCCGGCAGCGTAGTGGTAAGAAGCCATGAACGTGTGTCCCAAAAAGGGAAGCCGTACGTGGTGAAACAGCACACCCGGAAAATGCTGGTACCCCGCCGCCGGTTCATGGGAGAAAGCCATGAATTGGAAACACTCATAAAAAAAGATGTGGAACAACTGTTTAAAAATACAATGGAACGATGAAAAAAGAAATCTTGAAAACAGTAATGGAACGTATTCGTGAAAAAGTGCCGGAACTGCGCTGGGTGGATGCTGACGAAGGGCAGCTGGATTTCCAGGACAGCCGGCCGCCTGTGGCATTCCCGTGCTGCCTGGTGGAACTCAGCTATCCGGGAGCGGAAAACATGTCGGCGGCACATCCCGGAATGCAGCGTGTACAGGTTTCCCTGGAGCTGAAAATCGGCTTTAACGACTGTGCCTCGTTCAATGTGAACAAGCCACTGCAGGTGCAGGAGACGGCTTTCGCAAGGCTCGATATGGTAGAAGCGCTGCATAGGGCGGTACAGGGATTCAAAATGGAGAACTGCGCCAAATCATTCAGAAGAGCGCGGTGCAGACCGCAGAAGAGACCGGACGGGCTCAAAGTCTATGAGGTTGTATATACAGCCGATTTTATAGACAATATATAAGGTTACCATTTCCAGCTGGGAAACATACGGCGGAGCTGGCGGACAGTGGCATGGGTGCTGCAGAGCCATTCGAAGAAGTCGGCGCATTCAAGCCAGGCGTTGTTGATGGTACGCTCGTCGACGAAGAACTCGTTTTCCGCGAGGATGATCATCACGTCGTCAAGACGGCGGCGCATAATCTCGCGCCAGTAGTACAGGCGGGCGGTCATCACACGGTTACGCAGGCGGATACGCTCGCCGCGACTCGCAGCGCTGCGACGCAACGGAGTGCTTGAAAGTTTGCCGCACCGTTCGTTGAAACCGAGCTTGCCGCATGGAAAAAGTTCTAACTGACTGCCCATATCCTGAAAAATGAATTGTAACCCCTGAATACTCTGAAAACCTGATACAAAGATACGTAGTATGACACATATATGCAACAAAGAACGCCATATCAAATATTACGGCGCTTTCTAAGGCGGGAAAATAAAGCAGCCGTTACAAGATTACTTGCAGCGGCTGCACTTCCTTACAGGGCTTAAACGGCACTGTCTCACTCTGTCTGTTGATAATAACCGCAATACCCGTCCTCATGTATATTCAGGTCTATAAAAGGAATCAGGCAGCATTTGGATATATTGTCTAAACTCATGGTACGATAATAATATTTACAGTTACCGCATCGCCTCGCTTCTTCACGATATTTCATACGTTTAAGCAGTTCGGTTTGGAGCTCAGGGCCCGTCAGTTTGAAATTCTTTTCGTTGTCCATACTTTTTATTTTATCATTTTCTGAAATATATCATCAATCAATCCTTTAATCTCACAGACATAGCTTTCCATGTTCCATCCTTCCAACCGGCACACCAGCAAGTCAAACTCTATTTCCTGGAGCAACTTTACTTTGAAGCTCTCGCGGGCAAAGGCGTTTACCCTTTGACGTACCTCCCGGCTGATCATCGGGCCCTCTTTGGGCTCTTTGCCCTTGGGGACGGATTCTCTTGCGGGAGGGTGGTTGGCTGTCATACTGTCAACGGGAACACCCGAAGCTTTTACAAGGATTCTTATTCCACCGTTTAAAATACTTCTCCCGTTCGTATAGAAATCATATCCGGACAGGGGCGAACCGGTATGTCTGTCAATGGAGAAACCTTCAGGAGGTTCATCGTAAAGCACCCAGCCCATGTACTTATTCATATTCTATTTGGTTTTAAATCAATCGCCTTCCATCCCGTTCACGAATTTCCGGTACTCCAGTTCCGTTTTGGCAAGGTTTATCAGCGTGTTCACACCCTGGAATACCTGCTTTGCCTGGCTGACATGCTCCGGAGAGGATTTGACATTCTCAATCTGCTGAAGTACCGTATCACGGAGCTTTTGGATGATACCGGGGTTCACCGTTGATACTGCATCCAGCCGTTTGTTGGCAAGTACGATGACTTGTGTCGTAACGGGTTTGAACTGTTCCAATTTAGCCGGAAGATTGATGTAATTGAAGACAAGCGTCTTGCCGTTGTTCAGGTAGATTTCCACCTCATCGCCGTCATCACCGGTTCCCTCGCAGTAACCCAGTACGACGACCTCTTCATTCCTGTACAGGTATGGCTTGTTCACCATTCCCTGCAGACGTTCGAGTGTATTCATTATTGATTGTTTATTGGTTGGTTATTGATTGTTCGATTCATTGATAGCCCTTGAAAGGCGCCCCTTCAGATATACGAGTTCCTTTACCTCTTCGGGCAGGTTGTGCAGGCTATTACGCTGCATGAGCTCGGCATTGCTGATACATTCCAGGTTCTCAAGTGTGCAGTTCAGCGTATTGCCGTCGCGGAAAACGATATTGTAGCCTTTCGGAACCGGGCCATGCGCCTGTTGCCATAACAGCACATGCTTTGGTATCCATTTCCCCAAAGAGATACGCACATAAACGTACCGGTGTCCGTTTTTGTCTTTACGGATACTCTCGGCACCGTCATAAAGCGTATTGTCGGGCATGTGCCCTTTTTTAAACATGGTGGCCGAAACTTTAGCATATACCCCGGCATTCATTTTCCTGCCTTTGTTGGCCGGCACGTGCCCCTTTGGAAAACGGTGTGCCGTTCCACTGTCGGCAAGCTGCCTTGACATCTCACTCCGCAGTTTTTTCAAATACTCCGGAGACTTCTTGAGTCCCAGACGGTCGGCAAGGTTGTAAACGGAAGCGGCCGATATTCCAAAGAGACGGGCTATTTCTTTTGTTGAGCAGTGAGGGTACAACCGGGTAATTTCAGTTTTCTCGGCCTCTGTGTAGATATGCTTTTTCATGATTGCTATGGTTTTGAAAGTTATTTTACCGTATACAGCCTGCAGCCTGTCTTCTCCTTTGCCCTTAAAAGGAAACTGGCGGCTTCATCGCTGTCGACCACCAGCCTGATGGCGGTAAGGCCCTCTGTCTTGGGCTTTTGCAGAAGAAGTGGGCAGGGCTGGCCGTAGTAGTTCCAGTAGAAGATGAATTCGCCCAGATGGAAGTTGTCTATTTGGACGATATATTTTATCGGGATGCGCGGTGTCATATCTCCTGCTTTTTGCTGAAACAGGCTTTCACCTCCCCGTCCGGAACCCATTCCACTGTAACGATACCTTTTACATGTCCGGTTCCTCCACATTTCGGACAGGGTATCTTTACCCGTTCATGGATAATTTCAGGATTCCAGAACCAGCCGTTACCGTGACAGTAACCACAGGCATACCCTGTATAGTAGCCTATGGTTTCTTTACCGGTACCGAAGTTCGGGGAACTGAGCACCAATATATCTTTCTTCTCACTCATGCTTCGATATAATAGGTTTGGACAATCATGTGGTTACGGAAGATATGTATCACTGTCCTGCCTTCATCCTGCCGTAGTTCGGTTTCCACAAAGCTGCGGCGGATGTCTCCTTTTTCCATTAACGAACGGATTTCAGCGTCGATGAATGATTTCAGGTTACGGAAATCCTGCTCATTTCCCTTCAGTCCGGTGGCATCCAGCTGGCTGACCGACAGCTGGAGCTTGAGAAGCCAGAGCGGCTTGTCATTGGGGATGCTTGACTTGTAAGTTATCTTTGCCATCATTCTTTCTTAATTTTGTTTTTAGTTTCATAAACAGCATGACTCTATCCCATAATATCAGATAGGCACTCCAATAATCTTGGAAGCTAAAATAGTACCAGCTCATTTGTATATACCATATAGGCAAATAAACAATGAATATGGCTAACCATAAAGGGGATAGTATCCATCTAATTATTAGTCTGAGTTCACTCATTACTTTATTATTTTGAATAAAGGGCGCATCCGAATAAAACTAAAGTGTCAAATTTTAAAATTATTGCAGAAATGGATACGCCCTTTCGTTTTTTATTCTTAATTTTGATATTGTCAAATTTTAAATTCTATTGCCTATGAAATTAACTCAAGAACAGCTTAACAAGCTGTCAAGCAAATTAAAAATTGCTCCATCATGTCCTAACTGTGGATTTAATGGACAAATGAGCTTACAACCAGATGAATACCAGCTAACATCAGTTGAGCATTCGGGAAGTTCCTACAATATAGGAGGTCCAATGTCATTCATGCCATTAGCTGGAGTTTTATGCCCTCAATGTGGGTATGTTAGATTATTCAATCTAAAGATTTTGGGCATTGTCTGATACGGAATTTACTGTTCCATTATCAGAAATTGAAAAAATGGTTGATTCATCAGTTAGCTGATTCTCTACAAGTCTGCACTGATGAATTACCTCTTCAATATCCTCCTTTGTTTTTATTCCGATAGCTTCTATGCTAAATAAATATTCATGCTTCTTTTCTTGTCCTTCAATTATTAAAGCCTGATTCTCTTTCTTAGTTATAAGTCTCATAATATACTACGCTTACCTATACAGCATTAGGTTCAAGTTTTATCAGTTTTGAATTACTGTTTAAATTCCGGTAAAATACCGAGGTATAAGTACTCTTCGTTATAGGAAGTTTCAAGTTTCTCTCTTACAATGTTGCAAGCAACTTGAAAGCCAGCCATATAATCTACTTGAGAAATAGTTCTACCTGAATATTTCTCCGCCATTTCAAATACTTCTTTTTTATTCATTACCGTTTTTACTTATGCTAATTGAATCCCATAATTTGCACCTTTTTTCACCCACGTAAAAGAACCTTTAATTCTGCCTTTTACCATTTTCTTAATAATATCTTCAGTGTCACTCATAAATACCTGATACCTTATCTTTTGCTCACGCCACCCTTTATCTTTGTCCTCATAGGGGACAAGAATTAAAACGGCGGAAGAACGTCCACGCTCATAGCCTGCTATGTACAAGTCAGCTTCAAATACATAGTTTTCTCTTTCTTCATTATAGGCATCTCCATCCCATTTACATGGCACGCCATGTAAAAAGTGCATTTTCCAAGTTTGTTTCTTCATTTCTTTATATTCTGTTTCCAGCCATTCAACCGGTAGACCTCACGCCGGGCTTCCTCTTTCGTGAGGAACTGCCCGACTTTGGTCCCAGTGGAACCGGTGGCGTCACGCCGGATACGGTACACCACCCAGTTCCTGCCATGCGGCCGATATTCGTAATACTCCTCAGGCAGATTGCGCATCGTTCTCTTTTTTGGGCTCCACATAGAAAGTCTCTTCCTGTACAACCTGTACGCCGATCTTCGGGAAAAACTCAGCAACTTTCGGGTTATCCCGGTCAGCCAGCAGCTTGTCTTTTGCCAGCTCGTCCGTTGTACGGATATATTGCGGCAACAATTCCTTGCAGATGTTGGTTACTGCTGCCCAGGTAAAACCTTTCAGGTTCTTCAGCTTCGGTGTGCCGGTACGGAAACCGAATACGCCATGAGCACTCTCGAGGCTTTTCCGCTTGGAGAATAGTTCTTCCTTGTTTTCTACGGCGTACGCCTGCATGATGTCAAAGTTCTTTTCCTTCGTGGCAGACAGCTCTGCCAACTGATCCGCATATTTCTCGCGGATACGCGTCATCTCAATATCCATTTTTGAGGTAAGGTTCTGTACTTTGGCGTCGGCCGCTGCAAAGTCTGCGAATGCCTGTTCTGCCTGTTCGCGGGTGATACCGCTGACTACTGTTTTCTTTGTTCTTGCCATAATAAATGTTTTTTTATAGGGTTAATAATGTAATTTCTTTCTTCTGTCCCGGTTCTGCTTGCGCCAGCGCTCCTTAGCGGCTGCCGTCTTGGCCGGAGTGCTGTTTCCCTCCTGTTCCTGTTCCAGATGGGCGAGTCGTATCTGCTCGGCCCTGTACTCGTCAAGCAACCGGTCGAATTCGGCCACCGGAAGGGGAACGGGACTTCCAAGCAGTTTTTCTTCCAGGATATTGATGCGTCCGCGGCATTCGGAAAGCCGGTTCTCCAATTCCCGGTAACGTTCGGTGGTGTTGTAGGCGGCAGGCATGGTTATAATGTATCGCGAAGTTTCCTGATTTTCTTATCCAGTTCCCGGCGGCTATAATAAGTGAACTTTCCTTTCCTATAACTGTGTACCAGTCCGCGGGAGGCATAGCCCTTGATTGTATTCTTGCCGCATGAGAGGTAACGGCAGGCCTCGTTCTGTTTCATCAGGTCATCCATATCGGCATCCTCGGGCAATGGAAGAGGCGTACAATCACCGGGAGCAGCTTTACGGCGTAAACCTGTCCAATGTTCCAGGCGTTCGATGCGGGCCAGTAAACGGTTGAACTCTTTGCGTGAGAGCATTATCGTATCACCCTCTTCGTCTACTACACCTAATGTTCCGATGGCGGCAAAGTCCGCCGCTGTCATGTTCTGTACATCCGGTATCAGTTCTTCCAGACCGATATGTCCGGCAGAAAACCGGGCGGCATCGCGGGCGGCGAAGAACATCTCTTCGTCACGATTCTCTTCTGCAACTTCCATGACGTATTTCTGGAATACCTGTTGTTCGGTCATGCTGCCCTGCAATACCTCGGCCTGTACAAGACTGAGCCGGTCGGCTTTACGAGTCAATATCGCCACAGCCTGTTTGATTTCATTTTTCGTTCTCATATTGTTTCATTTTTCTGTTTCTTTTCCTCACGCCGCATCCAAGCTTCCAGCTGCTTCTTGGTATCCTGTAACTCCCACAGTTTCATGGCGGTAACATCCTTGCGCGCCTTGCTGTATTTCCTCGCCCACATATTGAGCTTCGCAACGTTCATCCGGTATTCGTCTTCATTGTCACTGGTGAAACCCTGATTGAGCTGCGGTATCATGAAAGAAAGGCGGTAGATGTCGCGGAACACACTTTTCGCTTCCGCCAGTTGCATCGCCCTTGTTTTTTCATCCGGTGGGTTCAGCCTTTCCAACAGCTGCCGCGCCTCGTGCATCGTCAGTTCCCGGCTGCTTACCGTACGTCCGGAAGTGAATTCATAGATGCATCCATGCCTGGCATCGTCATCCATACCGATGCGGTGGAAAGTGGCGTGCAAAGCTTTGAGCTGCTGGACACTGATCTGTTTATCCTTATTCGTTTTCATCATTCAAAATCGGTTTTTCTCCGAAATAAATTTCCGCTTCTTCCGGCCAGATATCATAGTATCCTTTCGGGCCTATGAAACGGCCATGGGAAAAAGCACGTTTGCCTTCTACATAGATTTTCAGTGAGGCGTTGTACAAAACCTTCTTGGCTGTACGCCCGTCCGGATTCTGACCGCTGGCATGACTGATGAAGATAAGCAGCTTGTTTCTGTGCTGTTCTTTGAATTTAAGGAACTGTGGGAAGCTCATGTACGTATATTGGAAACTGTCTATTACAACAAAGTCCGGTGATTTCTGGCGTTTCAGGCGCAGACTGAGCTCGTCCATCGATTCACAGACCAATAAAAAACGGCGGTTTGTCTCCAGCATGTTGCTACGTCGTACGGTATTCTGCATGGTCAGGCTGATACCTTCCTCCAAACTGTTGTAAACTACACGACCATATTTGCACAATTCCTTGCAAAGCTTCATTACAAAAGAGGTTTTCCCGCTGCCTGACTTCCCCCAGACTATCCATACCCCCCGGCTTTCAGGAGTACCGAAAGCGTCGTACCATTCACCTTCGAATGGGAGCGTATCAAATTTCATGGACAGCAGTTCACGTACCCCTTTGGCATTACGCGCAAAGGTCCTGGCATCATTCACCGCTTCACTCATTGTTCCGTACCTCCTTTCATCCGTCTGGCTTCCAATATGCGCTTGCAGGCATGTACGACCCGTTTCACCCGGCGAAGGTCATATTCCCCCTGTTGTGCCTCACGCAGTACACGCTTTATTTCGGTCGGCTCTGTCAGCCCGTTGGCCCGGCAGATGGCATACACATCCTGTTCCGTTGCGGCACTCACATCAAAGAACTTGCGGCCGATACGGCTGTTTATCTCCTTGTAACCTTTCTTGTTATAGCGCAGGCCATTTTCCACCCGGCGCTTAATGTAGTCGGTGGAAAGAAAGATGATCCCCGCTTTATTCTCCAGACGGTTGTATATGCTGATGAAGTAGGAAAATACACTGTCCGTCAGTTTGTCTCCTTCGTCAAAAATGATAAGCGGATTTTGAAGAAAGGCTATCATGGAAATGGCATATTCCAGAATGTCACGCAGGTTGGTCCCGTCCACCGGAGCGCCGACCTGTTTGGCGATTTCCCGAACAAAATCGCTCTTTTTCATATCTTCAGAGCAAAGGATATAGAACACATTGCGGTGTGTGCGGCGGTACTCGATGGCGGCGGTCGTCTTGCCGCAACCTGCATCACCCACTACCCAGGTGGTATTCTTGTAGGCTTGTGCGTCTGACATCGCGAAAGTAATCCGCTGGAAGGCATTGCTTTCTGTCAATGTCCAACGGTCCATACTGAAACCGATCTGTGCGGCTATACGGCTGAACATGTCATCACTGATACTGGTGTACTTCTGATTACATATTTGTGATACGGTTGCGGCACTGACACCGTTCAGGCTTTCACTGGCACGGTTCTGGCTGGGATAGTTACCGCAATATTCCAACAGTGCGTCACGTATGGCGTCTTTGTCTTGTTTACTGAGTTCTTTCATTTTTGAATGGTATTTAATTGATTATTGAATACTGGTTAATTATCGCTGAGGAACGACAGGTACATTTCAGCTTCAGTCATGCCGGAAACCTGCTTGGTGTATTCACCCGGGGAGGCGATGCCCGCAGGTTCTTCCTCTGGTTCGGCTTCATAAGTTCCCGGTCCGACACCTTCAGGATAGGCAACCGGGGCTTTCAGCTCCTCGTTGGCGTACTGTTCACGCTGCCGCTCCATGCTCTTCTGTGATTCACCCACCGGAAGGGGCATCACAAGCTTGGTGTAGGCTTCTCCTATGCTCTCCTCAAGCAACAGTTCCTCGCAGGCGATATAGTGCCCGGCAAGAGCACGCTTTTGGGCGCGTATCTGGGCGTAGAGCCGTTCGCTCTCCTCCGTACTGCGTTCTGCGGTAGCACGATGAAAGACGACTTTCGGGGTGGCAGTAGCGGCATACTTCAGCCTGTCGCCCGCACAGACTTCCCACAGTTCTACGGAGGTCATGTCCATGGGATCGTACTTGTAGCGGAAACTGACACCCACATTCTGCATGTGGAAACCCATATCTACCTGTCCGGATTCATCATAGACCATGTAACGGTACTCCTTGTTGTTACGGCTGAATACGAATCCCTGCTTGCCGTACTTCACGCTGTCCTTGCTGAGGAGCTTGAAGAGTTCCTGCACCTCGTATTCGTCCAGCTGTTCGGCTTTCGGGCTGTTGAGGGCCGTGTACATTTCCATACGGGTCATCCCCGTCTCACTAGTGGGATGCGGCATACTGTTCCATTCAAGACGGCATTTCAGATATTGCTCTTTCATCTCTTCCAGAGTAGGGAGTTGCGAGATGTTTTTCATTATCAGGTCGATGTTGACATGACTGCTCTCTTTGGTGGCGGTCACGTTTTGGCCGGTATAGTTGTAGAGCTTGTGCATCACCTGCTGCTGGAAACGTCCGAAAGCGCTTTCGATGGTCTTACTCTGGCCGTTGTGAGGCATGGTGGTCTTGTGCAGGTGGCATATTTTCTTGAAAAAGGCCTGTGCTTCCGGCTTCTTGTGCCCGCCCTGGTTATCGGTGACTATCTCATAAGGTTTGACCTTCCACGTTTCCAGCGCCATACGGTAGGCCTCATATTGTGTGAGGAAGTTCTCCGCACCGAAGGAGTAGCCCAGGAACATTTCCGAGCAGGCATCCATCACCTCGTACACATCAATGGTGCGTGCCACCATGCGTTTATTTTTCTTGTCGTAGTCCTTGTAATAGAGGTTCAGTTTCGTACCGTCACCGTACCATAATGTGTTGGGCATCTGCGGAAGTTTTGTGTCAAATTGCGGCATGAACTCGTTCTTGAAGGCGATTTCACCATGCACCACACCATACCACCACAGTTTGATGCCGGTCTTGTAGAGGTAGTTGATGACTGTCTGGGGGGATTCTACCGGTTTCAGCCTGTCTTCCTCACAGATGACACGCGCATTACGTTCCGCCACAATACGGTTGAACTCGTCGAATATCTCCATGTCGGTATATACAGGAAACTTGCTCCGCTTCAACCGCAGCAGGATACGTCCCTCTCGGGGGCCGATCTTGCGGGCGCTTTGGTTGCCGGTAGTACCGCTTACCAGCGCCACGTAACCCCGCTTCTTGTAGTCCCTGAACTTTTCTATCAGGCGGGATTCGCTTTTCGGTAGCGTATGGTTGAAAGACTTGCGAAGCTCCTCGCATAAGGAAATGACGGTATTGCGTACAAGGCTTTTGTGCGTATAGCCGTATTCGCTGTGTTTATTCTGCAGCCCCGTTTCCTGTACTATCATGGCATTCATCACTTTGGCGTTGAGTACATATTCCTTCTGACGATCTATGGAAATCTTGGGAGTATAGGTCTTGTAGAATTCCACAGCCTTGTCATCACTTTTCAGGCGGATATTCATAGGGTTGATTTGTCCTTTTTTGAGTTGTTTTTTTATATCAGGCAGTTTTTTTTCTACAACAGAGCGAAGTGCATCCGAAAGGGTCTCATAAGCCACAAGCACCTTACGTCCGTTACCACCTTTCTGTAAAACCTGAAACTTACGTTCACGAACATGTTTATCAAAATTAGATTTGCTCATAATACCACTACGAACAAGTTCATCAAACGTTATACATAATGTCTTTCCAAACATTTCCATAATCAGAAACTTTTCTCTTTTATTTGTGCAAGCCCCGGCATCGAACCGGGGAGCCGGCCGCTTCCGCATGATAAGGGAAACTCCGGCTTGCTGAACAAACCGTTCCTAAACAGTTGCGGTATCCGTCTTATCCGGCATAAGTGATATTGCTATGATGGCCGATAATGCGATAATTACAAACGCATTGCGGCTGTCCGCATCTGTTGCGTTCACATTTGTTCCCAACCACAGACCGTAGGACATGCCTACAGCTACGGCAATCTTTTGAATTGTTCTCCAGGTTTTCATAATTATAAAGTTATCGAATCGTCTGTTATTACTGATTTCACATTTCCATGAGAGTCCAGTATCTTTACTGGGGAAACAGTCACATTCTCGTCACTCAATAGCCGTCCTCCAAGTTCATGTATAGCTACATGCCGCATCCGCGCCGCTTCAAGGCTGTTCCGTTTGAAGCTCATGGCAAGGCTTACACTCGGTTTAGTGGTCTTGAATACTTTTACCAGATATTCATAAGCGGCAGTTTTCTTTCGGGAATCTTCCCAGTCAATCTTCTTCATATATTTTTATGCTTTAATGTTTGTCAGTTTATCTACAAGCGTCAGGCGCAGTTCCTTGTCCTCTATCCGTGCCACATCGGCAAGTATATCCACCAGCCGTTCCTTTGTCAGGCGGTTATGGTTGCGTTTCACCGGTTCCGGGAAGAGGGAGAGCTGCTGTACCTGTGATTGCACCCGGTATGCTTCATCAATCTTGTTTACTACTAAGTCCTCTGCCCAGTCACGAAACATTTTCGCCCGTTCAGACTTGATGAAGAAGCCGAGACGGACAATACCGCGCTTAGTCCAAAGAATTTGCTTATTTTGAAGATAACCGCCTGATTTACACCCTGCGTTGGAAATTCCAACGCTCGTAATGAAGTGTTTCCCCTCTATTAATTCATCACGATGGTCGTGCTTCTGAGAACGTAAAGAGGAGGGATTAATTCCAAATCCTTTTGCTGCTTCATTTGTTGTTATCAAGAATTCAAACTTGTCATCCGGAAATATCTCAACCGATAAGTTCTCCGAAACGTGTTCTAAAACCTTTTCCATACTTATTATTATTTAAAGTATAATGATTATCTTTATCCGCTGTAAACGATTATTAGTGTTGCAAATCACTAATTACGCTGCAAATATATACGCAATATGCGTTTAAAACAAGTTTTTCAATAGAAATATACGCAATATGAGTGAAAAAATTAATAAAGCAGGGGTTTTAGACCGAATAAAGTCCTATTATGGACTAAAAAACAATGCAAAACTTGCATTTTTTTTGGGAGTTGCTCCTACAACTATCTCAAGTTGGTACGCAAGAGATAGTTTTGACTTAGATATAATATACTCAAAATGCGTTGATATTTCTTTTGATTGGCTTCTTACTGGTGAAGGTGCTATGCTCCGTACTAATGATGTGTCAACTCCAGAACCACTCCCCAGTATCAACCAAGAATATAAAGGTGCTCCTTATTATAATGTAGATTTCATAGGTGGTTTTGAGTTTGTTTCCAATGACCAGACGCAACTGCCGGACTATTATATAAACTATCCTCCATATAACAAGCCGGGAGTAATGTGGTGTAACCTTACCGGACATTCCATGGAACCAGAGATAAGCAATGGAGACGTAATAGCACTGAAAGAGGTTAAATCTCCCATAGAATACCTTCCTGCCGGAGAAATATATGGTATAATTACAGATGATTACCGTACGGTAAAACGTATTCGTCCGGGTGTTCAAAAAGGATTTGTACGTCTTATTCCGGCAAATAAGTCTCCTGAATTCTGTGAACAAGAAATTCCAGTCGAGATGATTCGACGGGTATTTGCTGTTTTAGGTAGTATCCGCAAGTTCTTTTAAATAACGGTAAAATGAATAGGAGGAAATCAATAAGGATATATTAAACAAGCAGCAAATATGTACGAGATAGACGAAAACGGGGAATTAGTATTTAAACGTAAAGTTGTAATGACCATGACCGAAGAACGGGCTGCACTATTAGATAAAATATTATTGGCGGCTGCAGAGAGTAATCAAACTGTAATACTCCATGCTACAAGCCCAAATGATAAAACTGAATATATATCTGCTGGACGTGATTTGGAAAAACTTGAATTAGGGAAATTGTTATCATCTCAAGATGGAGTCTTTTTTATTTTACCTGAAGGAATCTCTTTTATAAGAAAACATACATTCACTCAACTATATAAAGAACAGCGACGCAAAAATAGAAATAAGAAAATAGCAAATTGGATAAGTTTACTCGCAGGTATTGCTGGTATTATTGGTACTTGGAAGGCCTGCTCTTAGCTCGTTGACTTTTTTCAATATTTTAGTGTATAGCTCTCGATATCCTGCATCTTCGATGTCACTTATATATCCATCAATAGGTTCATATCCGTTTACTGCACAAAACAGGATTTCGAGTGCATGCTGATACCGTGGAAGTTCCTTGTGTGAATAGAGAACCTCGCGGATGATATTTCTTTTTATAATGGGAATATCTATTTTCATACTAAATAATGCTCCCGGCACAATCACCGGGAGCGTTTCCATCAACAATCAATCAATTACCTTAAAATCTCCGTACGTTTAATTCCCTCAGACGGAGCACTGAATAGTGGGAACGTTCGTCTCTACCTTCAAAAACCATTGTGGCAGCAACAAGACTCGAACTTGTGACAAAAGAACTGCACACATGTATCATCACGTATGCATATCTGCGCTCTACCAACTGAGCTATACTGCCAATTATTTGTGACGCGCACGCGTTTATGATGCTAAAATAGCATTTATTTTATAAATATCTATTATAAATCAAGTACTTATAAAAGAGGCACAACCGTATCACTTACCAAAAGAACTATACTATCCCCCTATAAATGTCTATTTAAACGCCTAAAAACATAACTTAAAAGGAAACATCATATAAAAAACATACCTCAAAAACATAGTAAAAAGTATGCCCAACTTTTTCACAGGTAAATAATTTACACATAAAAGTATGTCCAACTTAGTATGCCCAACAGTATGCCCAACTCACTATTTAACATTTCGACACTCTATTATTTCCTCTTATTATTATTACTGCTTACCTTAATTTTATTGAATAGATACTCGCTTTTTCTAAACACTTTAAACAGTATATTTTTCTACTAAAATAGTTCTATATAATAGAGTTTATATCGAATAATTGATTAAAGCGTTCTTTGACTTATCTTTGTGGCCTAAAAAGTTCAATTGATGTATTACGACAAGATTCGCCACCGTCATAGCCAAGTGCTTGCAGCGAC
>NZ_JACOOD010000059.1:0-20110 GCF_014287405.1 Bacteroides sp. NSJ-48
AATGTGGCGGAATCCTATCTGTCCTACTGCAAGAAAAGAAAGAGGAGAGCTTCAAGGACAAGAATGCTTAAGCGCCGTATGATCAAGCTTCTTGAAAAGCTCCTCAGTCAAAGGGATGGGATCCATAGCGAGTACGGTGCTTTACTCCGATATACCCAGGATTACCATAAGCGTCTTTCCACCATCAGAAAGGTCCTTGTACAAGAAAAGGAAATGTTTGAAGGGCGGAAAGTCAGTGACCGCATCGTCAGCATTGACCGTCATTATGTACGTCCCATCGTCAGAGGCAAGGAAACCAAGTCCGTCGAGTTTGGTGCAAAGGTCAATAATATACAGATAGACGGCATATCGTTCATCGAACACCTATCGTTCAAGGCATTCAATGAGGGTATACGCTTGAAGGACTGTATCCGTATGCAGCAGAAGCTTATGAATGTAAGGGTAAGATGTGTGGCTGCCGATTCCATATATGCCAATAATGCCAACAGAAAGTTCTGTACAAAATATGGGATATCCACATCCTTTGTGCGCAAGGGAAGGGCGGCCAAAGATGAGCCTTTGAGGAAGGTGCTTAGAAGCGAACTCTCAAAAGAAAGGGCCACACGGCTTGAAGGAAGCTTCGGCACTCAGAAGCAACATTACTCGCTCTCAAGGATAAAGGCCAGAAACAGGAAGACGGAAATACTGTGGATTTTCTTTGGAATACATACGGCAAATGCCATACTGATGATAGAAAAAATCAGAAACAAAACAGCTAAAGCAGCATGATATGATGTTACTCACAGAATCAGAAGAGGTCATCAGACTTCTTCCGGAACGTCATGTCCTGTCGGATAGAATTATGTGAGAAAGCACCGAAAAATGGCAATAAGAATGGCATATGAAGTGGTCATGTCCTATCATCTTCATATGCCATCTTATTTTTTAGGGACATTTACTGAATATCCCTAAAAAATAAGAAGCCGTCCCGCTCCTGTGTTTCCACAAGTGCGGGACGGCTTTTTTGTTGTATTCATTTCCTCTTTTGTTTTGTTCTTCTTTCTTTTCAGGCGGACAGACCGCCTTTGTCGGAAGAATCCCCACTTTCTTCTTACAGGTTCTTTAATCCCTTCATTGCCATGCTATGCATTGAAGCGCTTAATTCAAGTAAGCCGAAAGCTCTGCAGCAGAGATGTTTTTGGCAATAATCACACCATTTTCATCCAGTAAATAGTTAGTAAATCCGCGACCTAAGCGATATTTCTTGAATAAGCCGGAGGACTCGCCTTTAGTTTCCACGAAACAGGTGGGCGTAACTATTTGGTCCTTACGAACGGTTTCCTTAAAAATAGACTGATACTCATCGAATGAGACGGAAACCATTTCTACATTTTCATTGCGGGAAGCGGAACGAAGCACATTGCTCAAACTCGCGTTTTGCATCCGGGAGTGCGCGTCATAACTTGCCCAAAAGCTAAGCAACACATATTTGCCTTTCATGTCCGAAAGTTCGGCTAACGGTTGCCCGGCAGACATAGATTGGATTTTGAAGTCCGGGGCTATGTCACCCACATTCAAACCGCCGGTCGGTTTGTCTTTTTCTACAAAAGAAGTCAAGGAACCAATTAGTAATACAACAAAAATCCATTTTACATATTTCATGTAACACGATTTTGGTTAATACTATCCGGGACTGTCCTTTTTGGCAGTGATTTCTTCCCGGAATGTCATCTTCTCAGACCTTGCAATGAGAGGAATTCATTGATACTCAAAGCCTTTAATTCTGAAATCGGGTGCAAAGGTAAGTAATTCTTAAAGAAACTTCCAAATAAACAAGCAATTTTCTCACTTTTTCAGTGCAATTTTTTATGTTATTTAGCATAAAAGGCGGGATTTTTCCTTACTTTTGTGGCTTGTTATCCTATTAATAGACAACTTATGAAACCATTAAGTACAGAACTTATCCTGATCCGCGTAACAGGTGAAGACCGTCCGGGACTGACGGCTTCGGTTACAGAAATTCTTGCCAAGTACGATGCAACCATCCTTGACATCGGACAAGCCGACATCCATAACACCCTGTCGTTAGGTATTTTATGTAAGACGGAAGAACAACATTCCGGCTTTATCATGAAAGAGTTGCTTTTCAAGGCATCGTCTTTGGGTGTCACCATCCGCTTCTACCCTATTACAGCAAAAGAATATGAAGACTGGGTGAGCATGCAGGGCAAGAACCGTTACATTCTCACGTTGCTCGGACGTAAGTTGTCTGCCCGTCAGATTTCGGCGGTGACCCGTATTTTGGCGGAGCAAGGAATGAACATTGATGCCATCAAACGTCTTACGGGGCGTATTCCGTTGGACGAATGCGATACAAAGACGCGTGCCTGCATTGAATTTTCCGTACGAGGCACCCCTAAAGACCGTATAGGCATGCAAGAAGAACTGATGCGGCTGGCCAGTGAGCTGGAAATGGATTTCTCTTTCCAGTTGGATAATATGTATCGCCGTATGCGCCGCCTTATCTGTTTTGATATGGACTCCACATTGATAGAGACCGAAGTTATCGACGAACTGGCCATTCGTGCAGGTGTCGGCGAGCAGGTAAAGGCTATCACGGAACGTGCCATGCGGGGAGAAATAGACTTTACGGAGAGCTTCCGCGAGCGGGTGGCATTATTGAAAGGGTTGGACGAATCTGTCATGCAGGAGATTGCCGAGAACCTGCCTATTACGGAGGGGGTCGACCGACTGATGTATGTTCTGAAGAAATATGGTTATAAAATAGCTATTCTTTCAGGTGGTTTCACTTACTTCGGACATTATCTCCAGCAGAAATACGGCATTGACTATGTATATGCCAATGAACTGGAAATAGAGAATGGCAAACTGACCGGACGTTATCTCGGCGATGTAGTGGACGGCAAACGCAAAGCGGAACTACTGCGTCTGATAGCGCAGGTTGAGAAAGTGGATATAGCACAGACCATTGCAGTAGGTGACGGAGCCAATGACTTGCCGATGCTGGGGATAGCCGGATTGGGCATTGCTTTTCATGCCAAGCCTAAAGTCGTGGCAAATGCCAAGCAGTCCATTAATACCATCGGCTTGGACGGAGTGCTTTATTTCTTGGGATTCAAGGATTCCTATATAGATATTCCGCGGTAAAATAAGTCCGTACGATAAAATTCACAGGCTCCTGCGATAATTAATTATCATAGGAGCCTGTTTTTTAAGCGAGCTTATTTTGTTCTGCCCCCGGTTTGCATTATCTTTGCAGCAAATATAAAGAAATACATGAAGTTTTCTGAACTAAATTTAAATGACAATGTGCTTGAAGCACTGGACGCAATGCGCTTTGACGAGTGCACTCCGATACAAGAAAAATCAATACCTGTTATACTCGAAGGCCGGGATTTGATAGCTGTTGCACAAACCGGGACCGGAAAAACAGCCGCCTATCTGTTACCTATATTGAACAAGCTTTCGGAAGGCGGGCATCCCGAAGATTCCATCAACTGTATAGTAATGGCCCCTACACGGGAACTGGCTCAGCAGATAGACCAGCAGATGGAAGGTTTCTCCTATTTCATGCCGGTGAGCAGCGTGGCCGTGTACGGCGGTAATGACGGAGTGCTTTTCGAGCAGCAAAAAAAAGGCCTGACTTTGGGAGCGGATGTTGTAATCGCTACTCCGGGACGTCTGATAGCTCATCTCAGTCTGGGATATGTAGACCTTTCACGCGTCTCCTATTTCATTTTGGATGAAGCAGACCGTATGCTCGATATGGGATTTTATGATGACATTATGCAGATTGTGAAATTCCTGCCTAAGGAGCGTCAGACCATTATGTTCTCGGCCACAATGCCGGCAAAGATACAACAGTTGGCAAAGAGCATTCTGAACAATCCGGCGGAAGTGAAACTTGCTGTTTCCAAACCTGCCGAGAAAATCGTACAGGCTGCTTATATATGCTATGAAAACCAGAAGCTGGGCATTATCCGCAGTCTTTTTGCCGAGCAGACACCCGAACGTGTCATTATCTTCGCTTCTTCCAAGTTGAAGGTGAAAGAGGTGGCCAAAGCCCTGAAGCAAATGAAGCTGAACGTTGGGGAAATGCACTCCGACCTTGAGCAGGCGCAGCGTGAGGAAGTAATGTACGAGTTCAAGGCGGGACGAATCAATATTCTGGTTGCCACCGATATTGTGGCGCGCGGTATCGATATAGATGACATCCGTTTGGTTATCAATTATGATGTGCCGCATGACAGTGAAGATTACGTGCACCGCATCGGACGTACGGCACGTGCCAACAATGACGGTGTAGCCCTTACTTTCGTCAATGAAAAGGAACAGACGAATTTCAAGAGCATAGAGAATTTCCTGGAAAAAGAAATCTATAAGATACCTGTGCCGGAAGAGTTGGGTGAAGCTCCCGAATACAAGCCGCGTTCCAATGACGGACGCAAACGCAGCAGCTTTAAAGGCGGCGGACGCCGGAACAACGGAACCGGCAAAGGCGGCAACAGAAATAATAACAAACGCAGGGACGGCAGCAAAAAGCCCACTCAGGCAAAGAAGCAGGAATAAGTAAAAAGCGGAATTTATTCCGCTTTTTTTATGTCCATCCGATTATCGAATCCGATGGTAATATCTGCCAGACTATATACGGAGCTTTCCGGCACGCGTAAGGTTGCCTGATATTGGTAGCCTTTATTATCAACTCCCATAAAATTCATATCGGCAAGAATCATCTGACTCAGAATATCTTCGGGAAAGATGCCGGCAAATGCCTTCTTGGTAATGTCTTTGCCATACAACATTCGTCTGCCCTCATACACGCAAATATGTATGACATTGTCATAATAGACATTGTCCACGCTGATGCCACCCTCTGAATAGGATGAGCGGACGACTTTCATTGTCGAAGGGTTGACGTACACATATCCCCGGTAGCGTGTGCCTTTGTACATCACTACGCTGTCCTTTTTCACCACTTCCGTAGTGGGTATGACTTCCACTTCCTTGTTTTCAAAGGCGAGTATATCCTCCGGATTTTCCGATTTATGCAGTTTTATAATCTCATCTGCCAATGAATGAAACCAGAAGCTGTATTCTGTCTGTCGGTCAATCTTGTAAGTCACGGTATGATTGCCGTACACATACATCGTATCTCGTATAATCTTGAATGATACGGGGATATTCTGAGGATCGGCATAGTATATGGTATCTCCTTCTATACGCATCAGGGGCAGTTCGGTTTCATCATTTATCCAGACACCCTGAAGCAGAGCCTTGGCCATAGCGTCTTCTTCGACTGTTTTTTGCTCTTTACCATTACCGCATGCAGCCAACGCTATGACGCAGCACAACTCTATTACGAGTTTTTTCATGTCTATCTCCTTCCTTTATTTACCTATACAGTGGTAGGTAAATCCAAGTTCTTCTATTTCTTTCTTTTCGTAGATATTACGACCGTCCAGTAACACCGGGGTTCTCATGGCTTTTTTGATAACGACCCATGACGGCAGGCGGAATTCTTTCCATTCCGTCACCAGCATCAAGGCATCCGCATCGAGTGCGGCATCGTACATATCGGTGGCATAGCAGACGTTGTCGCCTATCCTGCGGCGGCACTCCGTCATGGCAGCCGGATCGTACACACGCACTTTACAACCGGCATTCAGCAACTTGTCAATCAGAATCAGCGAAGGCGCCTCGCGCATGTCGTCTGTTTCCGGCTTGAAAGCCAATCCCCACAAGGCAATTGTCTTATCGTGCAAATCGCCGTTGAAGTGCCGTTGCAGTTTTTCAAACAAGATGCTTTTCTGCTTTTCATTGACTTCCTCTACAGCCTGGAGCACACGCATCCGGTAACCGTTCTGTTCGGCGGTCTTGATTAATGCCTTTACGTCTTTCGGGAAGCACGAACCGCCATATCCGATGCCCGGATAGAGGAACTTACGGCCGATACGCGTATCGGAACCGATGCCGCTGCGTACCATATTGACGTCGGCTCCCACCAGCTCGCACAGGTTGGCAATGTCGTTCATGAAGCTGATGCGGGTGGCAAGCATGGAGTTGGCTGCGTATTTGGTCATTTCGGCAGACGGAATATCCATGAAGATAACGCGGAAGTTGTTCAGCAGAAACGGTTTGTAGAGTTTGCTCATCAGTTTCTTTGCACGTTCGGACTCCACTCCCACCACTACCCGGTCGGGGCTCATGAAGTCTGCTACCGCATTTCCTTCTTTCAGGAATTCGGGATTGGAAGCTACATCGAAGTCTATCTGTACTCCCCGCTTATCCAATTCGTCCTGGATAGCCATGCGCACCTTTCCGGCGGTGCCTACGGGCACGGTGCTTTTGGTTACCACCAATACATATTTCGTCATGTTACGCCCGATGGTACGCGCCACTTCAAGCACATAACTCAGGTCTGCACTGCCATCCTCGTCGGGCGGAGTACCCACGGCGCTGAATATAACATCCACTTCGTTCAGGCAACTTTCCAGAGAAGTCGTGAATTGCAGGCGTCCTGCTTTCGCGTTCCGGTTTACCATTTCCTCCAATCCGTTTTCATAGATTGGGATAATACCCTGCTTCAATGCTTCTATCTTTTCGCTGTTTGTGTCGACGCAAATGACATTGACACCTATTTCAGCAAAACAAGTACCGGTTACCAAACCGACGTACCCCGTACCGACAATGGCTATCTTCATATCTTATTCAAAATATTCCGCATCTTTGAAAGATACGGCATGTCCGTCTTTCTCCGATAATATGAACTGAGATTCCGCAACCGGCCAGTCGATGCCTATGGTTTCATCATTGAAGCGAATCGATGCTTCCGCCTGCGGAGCATAACCGTTATCTACTTTGTAGGTAAAGATTGCCTCTTCGCTCAGTACCAGAAAGCCATGGGCAAAACCGCGGGGAATAAAGAACTGACGCTTGTTCTCTTCGCTCAGTTCCACGCTGACGTACTTGCCGAACGTAGGAGAAGAACGGCGTAAATCGACCGCAACATCCAAAACTTTACCTTTTATGACACGTACCAGTTTCGCCTGGCTGTATTCGCCTTTCTGATAATGCAACCCGCGCAGTACGCCGAAAGAGGATTTTGATTCGTTGTCCTGTACGAAATGTACATCGCCGATATTGGCACGGAATTCTTCTTCCTTAAAGGCTTCCATGAAGTAGCCGCGTGCATCATTGAACACTTTCGGTTCGATGATCCATACGCCGTCAATTTCTGTCTGTATGTAGTTCATTGCTTTAGAATGTTTTATGTATTTTCATTTGAAATCCGAAGTTGTCTCCGTATATATCTCCCATGTCCAAAGCGAGAGAGGCGTTGAAGTTCCAGCCTTTCCATCTTTCGGGAGAATAAGAGAACGAGGCATAGGCCGAAAAGTTCTCCAGAATATCCAGTGTGGGAGCACCGGGAGTACCCCATGTTCTGTTGTGGCTCATTTTGGCTATGTAGCTCCATTCGGAAGTTATTTGTCCGCTCCAGCCGATGTGCAGCGCTTTTATGCGGTTGTACTTGAACGTCATGTCACCGTCCCGGTTATAGATAGGCGAAGCAATCAACGGATTGGCTATCATCATGCCCCAATGCGTCCAGCCGGGGTAAAGACCGTTGTTGTAATAGTTGTCGGAACCGCCGGTCTTGTGTACGGGACCTTCTTCTGGTTCGTGCAAGCCGTGCAGCGGACCACTCATATTGGTGGTCTGCAGGAACTCGAACACAACCGCATTGACGGGCTTGAAGTTGTTGAAGTTCATTTCAAGTCCCCACAATCCGTCCCAACCGTTCTGCTTGCCCATGGCGGAGAAGTCGTCGAAATGATTGCACAGGTATGCGCTGATAGAGAATTTATCGGAACGGTGGGTCAGCTTTACCTGTTCGCTGCCCAGGAAGTTGCCCTGATAGAAATTGCTGTCGTTCCAAGGTTTGTCTTCACCGCCGGAGCCGGGGATAAATACTCTGAAATAATCTTTCAGCGTATTGCCCAGATTTACCGTGCTGCCGTCCGCATTCACCAGCGTTCCGCCGAATTGCGTATCGAGCGTCATGCCGATGTCGAGCTGCCATTTTCCGTTGGGCACACCGACGCGGACAAATCCTTCTTTATGATGATATTTGATGTCTTTTGTGTACCAATGCCCTGCTCCTACCTTCCGTTCCTGATATTTGTTATCGGTGAACCATCCGTAAGAGATTTCACCTTTAATGGCGAAACGCGGAAGGACATACAAGTACTCGGGGATGCCTATCATTATTTGCGGAATCGGCCTCGCGTTGCCCGACCATGTCATGTCACCGCTACTCAAAGCGTTATTCAGCAATGGAGCGCCTTTCTCGCGGCTTCCGGCAAAAATTCCCAGCCACTTGTAACGTGCATCTATATAGGCCTGCTGGATAAAAATATCCTTGTCGCCCTTGAAGTTCATGCCCACGGCTGCTACCATGTCCAGCTTTTCTTCGAACTTCCACTTGCCGAGCCGGTGTTTGTAGCCCAGTCCGCCCCGTATATACGTATTGTCGTAAATAGAGCCGAGCCCCTGTTGGTTGCTCACTTGCCACAAAGGAATATTGTCGCCCGTGTGCACGGTGGCTCCGTATTCCACAAAAGGCGAAACCTGTGCCGTTGCCATACCGCTACCTGCAAGAATAATGGCCAACAAACAGATGGGAATACGCATTACGGCAAATAGTCTGTATTTGATTAAGTGCTGACAGTTATCTGTGTTCATTATCGAATATATAATATAGTTTATAGTCCTGATTAAAGAGAAACGTAGAAAACGGTGCAAAAGTAGGAAAAAAATCTAATATATCGGTCATGGGCGATAAAGGAGTTTCCAAAGTTTGCCGTGTTTATAAATTCTTAGTAAGAAAAGCAGCCCGAAAGTGGCATATATCCGATAAAACCGCTACTTTTGTAGCATGATTGAATTAGCACAGCACATAGAAGCATTATTATTGGAGAATGATTGTGTCATTGTTCCGGGGTTGGGCGGATTTGTCGCTCACTACACTCCGGCAATGAGAGTGGCGGAAGAAAATACGTTTTTGCCCCCTACCCGCATCATCGGCTTCAATCCGCAACTGAAGATGAACGACGGGCTGTTGGTGCAATCCTACATGGCTGTGTATGATACGGATTTTTCCGATGCCACCAGGATTGTAGGCAAATCGGTGAAAGAACTGCTGGCTCTTCTTCATGAGAATGGAAAAGCAGATTTGCCCAATATCGGCGAATTGCGCTATAACATTCATGATTCCTACGATTTCACACCTTACGATGATAAGCTTACTACTCCTTACTTATACGGGCTTGGCAGTTTTGAAATGCAGGAACTGACAGTCTTGCACAAGCCCTGCCGGAACGGAAGCAAGACTATTCCTTTCGCACCGGTTGTCCGGGAAGAAAAGAAGCGTAAGTATGGGATGCGAATCAACACTTCTTATCTGGCGAATGCCGTTGCCATGATTGCCGTTGCGGCTCTGTTCTTTTTTCTTCCCGCACCCGTAGAAAACACCGAAGTGATGGAAGCCAACTATGCGCGGCTGCTGCCCGGTGATTTGTTCGGGCAGATAGAAAAGCAGTCATTGGCCATCACTCCGATTGTCATCCATCAGCAGGAGACGGGTAAAAAGGCGAAAACCACCCGTAGCGCCGGCAAGAAACCGATTGCTCCCGTTGCCGTAAAAGAAGTAAAAGTCCGTCAGCAGGCTGCAACAATTGCGGCTCAGCCTAAAGCAGCGCCTACAGTTGCCGCTCCTGCCGTTCAAGCCGTAAAGACACCTTATCATATTATCATAGCCAGCGTGGGTTCTGAAAAAGACGCCGACGCCATGGCGCAGCAGTTGGTTGCCAAAGGTTATGCAGGAGCTAAAGCGATTATCGGTGACGGCAAAATGCGCGTCAGCATTCAGTCCTGTGCCACGGAGAAAGAGGCATACCGCGCTTTGAACCTGATTCGCCAGAATGAAGCATACAAGAGTGCCTGGGTTCTGAAAAGATAATTTTCTTCACAGTCAATCATTAATCATCAACTATTCCGACAATTCAATGAAACGTATCCGTTGCCCCAAATGTGAGAACTATCTGACTTTCGACGAAACAAAATATACGGAAGGCCAATCCCTGGTGTTTGTCTGCGAGAACTGCAAGAAGCAGTTCAGCATACGTTTGGGCAAGACAAAGATGAAAGCTCCGCAGAAAGAGGAGAATCCGGACGAAACCGAATACAAGGAAGCATTCGGAAGCATTACGGTCATTGAGAATGTTTTCGGATTCAAGCAGGTACTGCCGCTACAGGAGGGAGACAATAAAATCGGCCGCCGCTGCGTAGGGACGGTTGTCAATGTCCCGATAGAAACCTCGGACATGAGCATGGACCGTACGCACTGCATTATCAATGTGAAGCGCAACAAGCAAGGCAACCTTGTCTATACCCTGCGCGACGCCCCCAGCCTGACGGGTACTTTCCTGAACAATGAAATTCTGGGTGATAAAGACCGTATCCGCATTGAGGACGGAGCCATTGTAACCATCGGCGCCACCACTTTTATTCTTCGGGCGGCGGAGTAAAGAGATTGCCTTTCCGGTTTATCCACCAATAGCGTATAAACAATACTCCGGTGAAGATGAGCGCAAGCGACAGCCCGGTATAGAACACCGAAATAAACGCGTCCGGCAATATATGGAACGAGCGCATCGTAATGCCGAACGTTATCATGAAGACCATTATAATCCAGCCTTTTACGTCAAAGAAAGAAAAAGGGCAGTTCTTCTCTTTCTTCTTTTCTCCGATACGTTTGGTGTGCTTGTAATAAAGCCTTTTGAAAACAAACAAAAAGAAGAGAAGGAACACGACTGTGGCCTCTCCTATCTTGAAAAGCCAGTATTGGGAATCTGTCAGCCATGTCATTATTCCTATCCTGAGGATATTGACCCCGGCTATAATCCATACCACTCCGGCGGTAATAAGCAATACTTTTCTGTTTACTCCGTATTTCATGTTTCTGTTTTGTATAATTCTGCTGATACAGGGAACAAAGATAATGAAAATATGTTCGTAAATTCATATTGTGTACCTTGCTGGCGGTCAGTTGTATGCATGTACCAATAAATTTCTTTGCTTGGTACTGTCCGTACCACAGCTTGGTACGAGAAGTACCTTACTAAGGTACGGCGCGTACCACTGCATGGTACAAGAGCTACCAACGGTTGGTATTCCTTGTACCACCTGCCGGTAGTTGAGGTATCCTGTGGTGGAATGCTGGCTACCCTGCGGTGGAATACCGACAAAGTGCTTACCAGTCGTATTCCTCGGTGTACCGGTCGAACTGTATCTCCTCTTTCCAGCCATGCTTCCGGCATACCTGACGGATGCACTCCTGCTGCTTCGGAGTAAGCCCCAGCTTCTGGTTGCGATACCGGTAATAGGGCGAATGGTTGAATATGGCTTCCAGATTGAGGTGAATGGCACGGGAGATGCGTGCGGGCATATCATCGTAAAGCTTCTTGAAGCCCCATGCCACCCGTATTTTCTTGTTGCTGCGGAAGTGCGGGCACTCCTTCCCTGCCGCCGGATAGCAGAGGGGGTTGATGACGGACAGCCGGATGTTTTGCGCCGTGGTGTACTGTGTCATACTGTGCCGCAGGCAGTTTTCGGCTTTCGGGCATCGGGTGTTGAAGCACAATGTGTATTGGGCTGCTTGATTGTTTAAGTCGGAGTTGTTTTCCATTAGTTATCAGAATTTTGATGAATATCGCTTTATCCGGTAAAGATACGCGAAAAAATCCGGCCGGCACCATATAACGGCTGTTTTATTGGGTAGGACGAGCATAAAAAAAACAAGGCAAAGCCGAAGCCCTGCCCTGTTTCCTTTTGTCATACCGGTTCTTTATCAGAGAATGCTTTTTACTGTTTCCAGCATACCCTTCTCCTGGATAGAGTTCAGGAAGCCGGTTACCATATCCGTCAGTCCCGGAATGGCGTTCAAGTCTCCGTGCTCGCCCCAGATGAGGTCTTTGGCTGCCAATACGCCTTCCGCTACCTTGCGGGTATCGCCTGTTGCCCAAAGGTCTTTCAGCAGTTGCATGATTTCGGGAGCGTCGTTCGGGGTGATTTCAGCGCCGTCGGCACGTACGCCGCCCTTGTAATATGTGATGATGGCGGCAAGACCGAGTACGAGGCCTTTCGGAAGTTCGCCCTTGCGTTCCAGATAAGTCTTCAAGCCCGGCAGGTCGCGGGTTTGGTATTTCGGGAAGGAATTCAGCATGATGCTGGTTACCTGGTGCTCTACGTAAGGATTGTCGAAACGTTCCAATACATCGGCTGCGAACTTCTTCAGTTCGTCCATAGGCAGATTCAGTGTCTGCATCAGTTCGTCGAACTGTACTTTACGGACATACTTGCCGATAACGGGATGGTTGCAGGCATCGCGCACGATGTTTACGCCGCTCAGGTAAGCCACCGGAGAAAGCACGGTGTGAGGACCGTTCAGCAAAGTAACCTTTCTTTCGTGGTAAGGGGCTTCGGACTTCACGAAGAGTACGTTCAATCCCGCCTTGTTTGCAGGGAATTCCTCTGCCAACTGGCGGAGAGAGAGGTTTTCGGCTGCCTCGATAACCCACAGGTGGAAGATTTCGGCCTGTACAACCAGGTTGTCGGCATAACAGATTTTCTTCTGAATCTGCGCAATCTCCTTGCGCGGGAAGCCCGGAACGATGCGGTCTACCAGTGTGGCGCATACATAGCAGTACTTTGTAAACCAGGTCTTGAACTTCTCGTAATCTGCGCCGAAGTCGTCTTTCCACAGTTCGATGTACTGGTAGATACATTCTTTCAGGTGATGTCCGTTCAGGAAAATCAATTCGCAAGGCATGATGATAAGACCTTTGCTCTTGTCGCCCTTGAACGTCTTGAAGCGGCGGAACAGCAACTGGGTCAGCTTGCCCGGATAAGAAGATGCGGGGGCGTCGCTGAACTTGCAGTTCGGGTCGAACGCAATGCCGGCTTCCGTGGTGTTGGAGATAACGAAACGGATTTCGGGCTGGTCGGCAAGCGCCATGAATGCAGAGTTCTGAGAATAGGGATTCAATGCGCGGCTGATGCAGTCGATACGCGTGAGGCTGTTTACCGCTTCACCGTTCAAACGGCCCTGCAGGTTGACATGGTAAAGGCAATCCTGGCCGTTCAGCCATTCCGCCATTCCTTTTTCGATAGGCTGAACCACTACAACACTGCCGTTGAAGTCGGTCTTTTGGTTCATGTTGTAAACAATCCAGTCTACAAATGCACGAAGGAAGTTACCTTCGCCGAACTGGATGATTCGTTCGGGAGCAACGGACTTGGGAGCCGTCTGTTTGTTTAATGCTTTCATCTTGAAAATGATTTTAATTATGATTGTTGGATTATGATTGATAGTCTTTCTTATATATGCAGGATTATTCAAACTCAAAATAGAAGTCGATGTTTTCCTTCATCAGGATGTCGATAGGCATATATTTTACGGCTGTGACTGGCTTCTTGAATACCACGTGATTGCACAGCGCTTTGATGCCGCAATAACCTTGCAGTCCCGGCCGCTGCCCGATGAGATAGTTCACTTCGCCGTTTTTCAGGTATTCCACATTCTTCTGAAGCAGGTCGTAGCCGACCAGTGCATCCAGCTTCAGGTTCTTTTTCTGCAAGTAGTCCGCCACTTGATACACGCGTGAGTTGAACACGACCCCTAAAGTGGCTTTGGGATGTCCGGAGAAGAAAGCATCCAGCACTTCCTCGTTGGCAGCGGTGTCTTCCTTGTGGAGAACGACATCGTGTATAGTCAGGTTCTTGTGCTCGGCCGCAAGATACTGCATAAAGCCTTCCAGGCGACGTTGCATCTGCACCTCGGCGGGACTGTTCTTCTGATTGTTCAGGAAAAGTGCCAGCTCCTGCCCTTCCCGGTAGCGGCGCATCAGTATTTTGGCGGCAATGTATCCGCTGACTTTGGAGTCCTGGCCTATATAGCATAGCGCATGAGTCTGCTCCATATTGAAGTCGATGAAGGCATAAGGTATCTTTTTATCTTCCAGATACGATGTCAGCTTCAGGGTATCATCCTGAAAATTCGGAGCTATCAACACCCCGTCGGCAACAACGGATTGAAGTTGCGCACATGCCGTTTCATAGGACGCTTTATCCGCATGGCTGTAAAAAAGATAGTCCACCCCTACGTTGAACGGCCGCAGCTCTTGCGCGGCACGGTCTATGCCCGCCGCAACGGAGTGCCAGTAATCATGCTCTATATAATAAGGTATGATACATACTATATGGTAGCGCTTCTTTGCCGCCAGGCCTATGGCAAACATGTTGGGATGATAATCAATTTCATCGAGGACTTTTTGAACCTTATCTCTGCTTGCACGGGATACGTCGCCCCGGTTATGAAGCACGCGGTCTACGGTTCCGGCAGAGACGCCGGCCATGCGTGCAATGTCTTTGATCGTATAGTTCTTGTTTTCCATTTTCTTCTACCCTAAGGCGTTTAAAGGTCTTACGTTTAAAACTTAAATATTATAAATATTTGCCGCAAAGATACGAATTATTTTGTTTCTCCAAGTAAAATTTCTACTTTTGTGTTCGATAACGGTTAATAAAAGCAAAAAGCGTTATCGAGCCTATTAGCTTTACAATCAATACTATATAGGTGTAACGACAAGAAAGTAAAATTTTTAGATACTTAAAACACAAGAAGATGAAAAACTTTATGGATGAAAACTTCCTGTTGCAGACTGAAACCGCTCAGAAGTTGTACCACGAACATGCGGCTAAAATGCCGATTATCGACTATCACTGTCATTTAATTCCACAAATGGTAGCAGACGACTACCAATTCAAGTCACTGACGGAAATCTGGCTGGGCGGCGACCACTACAAGTGGCGTGCCATGCGTACCAACGGTGTGGACGAACGTTTCTGTACCGGCAAGGACACCACCGATTGGGAAAAGTTTGAGAAATGGGCGGAAACCGTACCTTATACTCTCCGCAATCCTTTGTATCACTGGACGCACCTGGAACTGAAGACGGCATTCGGCATCGACAAGATTCTGAATCCCAAGACCGCACGTGAAATCTACGACGAATGTAACGAGAAACTGAAACAACCCGAATATTCTGCCCGCGGCATGATGCGCCGTTATCACGTGGAAACCGTTTGTACTACGGACGACCCCATTGACTCGCTGGAATATCATATCAAGACCCGTGAGAGCGGATTTGAGATAAAGATGCTTCCTACCTGGCGTCCCGACAAGGCGATGGCGGTGGAAGTTCCCGACGATTTCCGTGCTTACGTAGAGAAGCTGGCGGAAGTAAGCGGTGTGACTATTTCTACTTTCGACGATATGATTGCTGCTTTGCGCAAGCGTCATGACTTCTTCGCCGCTCAGGGATGCAAACTGTCCGACCACGGCATCGAAGAATTCTATGCGGAAGACTATACGGATGCGGAAATTAAAGCAATCTTCAATAAGGTATATGGCGGTACTGCACTGACTAAGGAAGAAATCCTGAAGTTCAAGTCGGCTATGCTGGTTGCCTTTGGCGAGATGGATTGGGAAAAGGGCTGGACACAGCAATTCCACTACGGAGCTATCCGCAACAACAACAGCAAGATGTTCAAACTGCTCGGCCCGGACACCGGTTTCGACTCTATCGGCGAGTTTACAACCGCCAAGGCGATGGCTAAATTCCTCGACCGTCTGAATTCGGAAGGCAAGCTGGCAAAGACCATTCTGTATAACCTGAATCCATGTGCCAATGAGGTAATCGCTACCATGCTGGGTAACTTCCAGGACGGTACTGTTGCCGGCAAGATTCAATTCGGTTCGGGATGGTGGTTCCTCGACCAGAAAGACGGTATGGAAAAACAGATGAATGCACTCTCCGTACTCGGCCTGCTGAGCCGTTTCGTAGGTATGCTGACAGACTCGCGTTCTTTCCTCTCCTATCCGCGTCATGAATACTTCCGCCGCACGTTGTGTAACCTCGTAGGCCGTGATGTGGAAAACGGTGAAATTCCCGTTTCCGAAATGGAACGCGTCAATCAGATGATTGAGGACATCAGTTATTACAACGCCAAGAAGTTCTTCCAGTTCTAAAGACGGGAATGAGATAATTAAAAATCAGCCCTTCCATGCTTGATACCTTATGACAAGCGTGGAAGGGCTTTTTATTGGATACCGCTGAATTAAGCTTTCCTGTACAACAGCTACCTTACAGGAGATATTCCATTATATCCGTGATGTTTTTTAACCGGATGAAGTTGGGATGCGCAATATCCCCATCATGGGTTTCATACTGCCAGGTGACGTGGTAAGGAATGTGGGCGGCATATCCGCCCAGCTCCAAAACCGGCAGTATGTCCGACTTGACGGAGTTTCCCAACATCAGGAAATTCTGCGGAGCACATTCCACAGTGGTAAGGAGTTTCCGATAATCGGCTTCTTTCTTGTCACTCATTATCTCGATGTGGCAGAAGTAGTGCATCAATCCCGACTCCCGGACTTTTCTTCTTTGGTCGAACAGGTCTCCTTTGGTCGCCAGTACCAGCCTGTATTTTCCTTGCAGGCGGAGCAGCACCTCTTCCACCCCGTTCAGAAGCGTTACGGGTCTTTGCAGAAGCTCCTGCCCCAGCCTGACGATTTCTTTCACGCAATGCATGTTACCTTCTCCTCCGGTAATCCGGCAGGCTGTTTCAATCATGCTGAGCATCATGCTTTTCAAGCCGTAGCCATACATGTGCAGGTTTTTCATCTCTGTCTTGAACAGTTCCTGCGAAACGGCACTCTGCGGTTGGTATGCTTTCAGTAAATCACAGAACTGATGCTCAAACTCCTGAAAATAAACCTCGTTTTCCCAAAGGGTATCGTCTGCATCGAATGCTACTACTTCTATTTTATCTTTCATACGTTGTCCGTTTTATTGTTATTGAGTATATTTGCTGCAAATATAAGTAATTAAAACATAACTATTAATCAGTAAAGGATGACTCAATCACCCCAAACTAATGCCAAAGGTTTCAGCAAAGCCTTTTGGGTAAGCAACACAGTAGAACTTTTTGAACGCATGGCATATTATGCCGTATTTATTGTTCTTACCATTTATCTGTCCAATATTTTAGGTTTTAACGATTTTGAAGCAAGTATGATTTCCGGCCTGTTTTCGGGCGGACTGTATCTGCTTCCCATTTTTACCGGAGCTTATGCCGACAAGATAGGTTTCCGTAAATCAATGATTATCGCATTTTCCTTACTGTCTGCAGGATATTTGGGTCTGGGCGTGCTGCCTACACTGCTGGAAGCTGCCGGACTGGTGGAATATGGCGAAGTAACGCGCTTTTCAGGGCTGGCCGACAGTAGCGAACGGTGGATGATTGTTCCCGTTTTGTTTGTCATCATGCTCGGCGGTTCGTTCATCAAATCTATCATATCCGCATCGGTTGCGAAAGAAACCACCGAAGCAACCCGCGCCCGTGGTTATTCAATCTTTTATATGATGGTGAACTTCGGTGCTTTTACCGGAAAGACCATTATCGACCCCTTGCGCAACGCTATCGGTGAGCAGGCCTATATCTATATCAACTTCTTCTCTGCCACAATGACTATTCTGGCGTTGCTGTCCGTTGTCCTTCTGTATAAATCGGCACATACGGCAGGCGAAGGTAAAAGCATGCGCGAAATAGGCCAAGGCTTCCTGCGCATCATCACCAACTGGCGTTTATTGATTCTTATCCTTATCGTAACTGGATTCTGGATGGTGCAGCAACAATTATATGCCACAATGCCCAAGTATGTTATCCGTATGGCGGGCGAAACGGCCAAGCCGGGCTGGATAGCTAATGTAAATCCTTTTGTTGTGGTTTGCTGTGTAAGTTTCATCACCAGGTGGATGGCAAAGCGTACGGCTATTACATCCATGAACATCGGTATGTTCCTGATTCCTGTTTCCGCATTGCTGATGGCGTGTGGAAACCTACTGGGCAACGAGATTATTTCCGGCATGAGCAATATTACATTGATGATGATACTCGGTATTGTAGTTCAAGCTTTGGCGGAATGCTTTATTTCTCCGCGCTATCTGGAATATTTCTCTTTACAGGCTCCTGAGGGAGAAGAAGGCATGTATCTCGGATTCAGCCATCTCCATTCTTTCCTATCCTCTATTTTCGGTTTTGGCATAGCGGGTGTATTGCTTACCAAATATTGTCCCGACCCGGCTTTATTTGCAACCCGGGAAGCTTGGGAAGCTGCCAGCGCCAATGCGCATTACATCTGGTATTACTTTGCGGGAATAGGATTGGTGGCTGCCATAGCGTTGCTGATTTTTGCCAAAACCACCGAATCCATCGACAAAAAGAAGAAAGTATAATCTTTTATATTGCATATTTTCGCTATATTTGTCGCCCGATGTAAAGACAGGTCGCATCCGGCATAAATTAAGCATGCTTAATTCTGTCCTCATGGCACTGTCTTTGAGGGGTGTCGAGATACACTTGATGATTTTTTAGGCACGGATTACACGGATTTCACGGAAAAAAGAATAAAGAAAATCTGTGCTTTCCATGTAATCCGTGCCTAAAAAGAAACAAATAATAAGCGAATTTTAACATACCCTCTTTTTAATTAAGGAGATTAGAATGAAAGTAAGATTTATAAGCCTTGCAAGTGGTAGCAGTGGCAATTGCTATTATATAGGCACAGAAAAATACGGAATACTTATTGATGCCGGTATCGCTGTCCGTACCATAAAAAAAGGATTAAAAGAGGCAGGTATCAACATGGAAATGATACGTGCGGTGTTTGTTACCCATGACCATGCCGACCATATAAAAGCGGTAGGCGGATTGGGAGAAAAACTGAATATACCTATTTATACAACGGCACGCATTCACGAAGGTATTAATAAGAGTTATTGCATGACGGAGAAGTTGCATTCATCCGTCCGCTATCTGGAGAAACAACAGCCTATGCAACTGGAAGATTTCCGTATCGAATCTTTTGAAGTTCCTCATGACGGTACGGACAATGTGGGATATTGCATCGAGATAGACGGAAAGGTATTCTCTTTTCTTACCGACCTTGGAGAAATAACTCCTACCGCAGCACATTATATCTGCAAAGCCAACTATTTGATACTGGAAGCCAATTACGATGATGAAATGCTGCGTATGGGTACTTATCCCCAATACCTGAAAGAGCGCATAACCGGTCGTACCGGACACATGAGTAACATTGATACCGCAGAATTCCTTGCAGAAAATTTCACAGAACATCTGCAATACATCTGGCTTTGCCATCTAAGTAAAGATAACAATCACCCGGAACTGGCCTATAAAACTGTTGAATGGAAATTAAGAGAAAAAGGTATCATCGTAGGTAAAGACGTACAACTCTGCGCTTTAAAGAGAACTACGCCTTCCGAACTATATGAGTTTGAATAAAAATATGCCGATTTCATCGAAAAAAACTCCTGGAATTGTTTGCAAAATAAAATAAAAGGACTACCTTTGCACCCGCAAATGAGACATTAGCGATGCACTCTTAGCTCAGTTGGTAGAGCAACTGACTCTTAATCAGTGGGTCCAGGGTTCGAATCCCTGAGGGTGTACGAATAAAAAAAAGTAAATTGAAGAAAAAGCTCCAAAAATCAATGATTTTTGGAGCTTTTTCTTTTATGAATCTCTACAAAATGAAAACCGTTTATCTTTCATGATATTTTATAAATTCCGACTAAACAAAATGTAATTTTACTATATTATAAAAACAGCTTTGCTTATCAGTTTCACGTTAATTCATTTATAACATGCAGTGAAAATGTTCGGGTCAGCGGATTTTCGGGTCAGCGGATTTTCCCGGTTGGCAAGCTTTCTTTTAAGCGTATAGCCTAGCCAGTCTGAACATGAAGAATTTCAGATCAGCCACCCCTCTTAACTGGCTTCGAAAAGCTTTGATTTTAGCATTGAACGACTCCGCTGAAGCATTTGTCAATCGTTCTTCAAAATAATTTATGATGGTCGTACTATGGTTTGAAAAGGTATCAAGTACCTTGTTGAACTCCAT
>NZ_JACOOD010000060.1:0-18906 GCF_014287405.1 Bacteroides sp. NSJ-48
AAGTTGTCTATAAGCACATCCGGAAGGATGGCACGAAGGAGTTGTGCGGGTTTCATAAAACAAAGGTAAGCAAAGATAGCTAATTTTAAAACTTACCAACCAGATATTTCCGCTGAGCCCCTTTTCCGCATTGCTAAACTATATGCGTATCCCCACTAAAAAGCTACTGACTCCTCAAACCGAGCCCCATAAACGCCCGTAACAGGAAATAAAAAAAAGAAGGTGCATCGTTCATTACGAAACACCTTCTATTCATTTTTAATAAAATATATAAAGAAGAGCGGAAAACGAGACTCGAACTCGCGACCCTAACCTTGGCAAGGTTATGCTCTACCAACTGAGCTATTTCCGCAAATGATGCTCTTTTTACAAAGAGCGTGCCCAGAACAGGACTCGAACCTGCATGCCTCTCGACACACGCACCTGAAACGTGCGCGTCTACCAATTCCGCCACCTGGGCAATCATTAATTCAAAGAAGAGCGGAAAACGAGACTCGAACTCGCGACCCTAACCTTGGCAAGGTTATGCTCTACCAACTGAGCTATTTCCGCAATATGCTATGTGAAGAGAAGGAGACTCGAACTCCCACGACATAATTGTCACTACCCCCTCAAAGTAGCGCGTCTACCAATTCCGCCATCTCTCCGACATATTCCAAACATTTCATAGACCATTGCATACCTTTGTGCCCAGAACAGGACTCGAACCTGCATGCCTCTCGACACACGCACCTGAAACGTGCGCGTCTACCAATTCCGCCACCTGGGCATAGGTAATTGCAATCATTTCATAGAAAGAGCGGAAAACGAGACTCGAACTCGCGACCCTAACCTTGGCAAGGTTATGCTCTACCAACTGAGCTATTTCCGCGTTTGCGGTTGCAAAGATAGATATTTTCCTTTAACCTGCAAACATTCTACGCATTTTTTTCACACATAAAATTAAACATTCTGCCCGGAGTGAAAGCATAGTTTTGATTATCAACTCATTCGGTCGAGATAATCTTCGTAAGAAAATTCTCTGAATATCTCAGCTTTTCCCTCTTTTGTCCACATGGCAATGGCAGGATGATGGATTCCGTTGAACATATTCGTCTTCACCATGGTGTAATGTATCATGTCTTCAAAGATGATTCTCTCACCGATTTGCAGTTCGTGGCCGAAGCTCCACAACCCCATATAATCGCCGCTCAGGCAGGAGTTGCCGCCCAACCGGTAGACGTACGCACCGCCGTCACCCATTTCGGCGCCCCGGACGGCAGGCTGGTAGGGCATTTCCAGGCAATCGGGCATGTGACAGGTGAAGCTGACATTCAGGATTGCGGTACGGATACCGCGGTTCTCTACAATATCCACAACTTCGGAAGCCAGCACTCCCGTCTGCCAGGTAAATGCCGAACCTGGTTCCAGGATAATGCGCAAATGGGGATAACGCTCTTTCAATCCGCAGAGCAGGCGAATCAGATGCTCCACATCGTAGTCCTTACGGGTCATCAAATGCCCGCCACCCAGATTCAGCCACTTTATTTGCGGAAACCAGCGGGAGAATTTCGCCTCCAGATGTTCCAGCGTACGTTCCAGCTCGTACGAGGACGACTCGCAATGGCAGTGGCAGTGAAATCCGTCGATGCCTTGCGGCAGCACATCGGGAAGCTGTTCGGCCATTACACCGAAACGGGTGCCGGGAGCACAAGGGTTATACAGTTCCGTTTCCACTTCCGAATACTCCGGATTGACGCGTATGCCGCAGGATATATCCTGCCCGGCCGCCTGAATCATGGGATAAAAACGCCGGAACTGAGCCAGCGAATTGAATGTGATGTGACTGCTGCATCGCATGATTTCCGGAAAGTCGGCTTCCGTATATGCCGGAGAGTATGTATGCGCCTTGCTGCCGAATTCCTCCAACGCCAGGCGTGCCTCGTATACGGAGCTTGCCGTAGAATGCTCCACATACTCACGGAATATGGGAAACGAGCGCCACATGGCAAAGGACTTGAAAGCAAGGATAATCTCTACACCAGCCCGGTCGGCAACGCTCTTTATCAATGTGAGGTTCTTCCTCAACAGTTCTTCCTCCATGATATAACAGGGAGAAGGGAAAAGGTCGAAATCTTTGTCTGTCATTTTTCTTGTTATATAAACTTTTATAGTAAAAACCGGATCTATCCTATCACTTTGAAACGCGCAAAACGCAGAAGAAGTTGCTTGTCGCCCGCATTTTTAAAGTGAATGGTAGCTTTTGCGTTATCGCCCTCACCTTCCACTTTCAGCACTTCGCCCAGGCCGAAACGTTCGTGTTCGATAAACTGCCCCGGCAGCACAGCGTTCCCGCCTGCCGACGAATGGGAAGCGGCAGAAGCTGTTCCCATGGAAGGCGTCACCCGCTTTAAGTTGCGGGGAACGGTCGGGGCAATGATTTCCTGCCGGGGACGAGCTCCTCCATCACGTTTTCCATACATGGCGGAAACGAAGTTCTCTCTGTTCTCCCTACGGAAAGATGCGGCATGCTCATCTACCTTGCGCACCAATCCGGCATCTTGCGGCAGCTTAAGGAAGCGCACATCTATATCTTTCAAAAAGCGGCTGGGATTTCCAAACTCCATCTTCCCGTAACGGTAACGGCTTTTAGCATAAGTAAGGAAACAATGGTCTTCCGCACGGGTGATGGCTACGTAGAACAAACGGCGCTCCTCTTCCAACGCCCTGGGAGAGTCGCCCGCCATACCGCTCGGAAACAGGTTTTCTTCCATGCCCACCACAAAGACATTTTTAAACTCCAGCCCCTTGGCGGAGTGCACGGTCATCAACGTTATCTTTTCATCGTCTCCGTCCTTGTCCGAATCCTGGTCGGTAAGCAGGGACACTTCCGAAAGGAAATCACTCAGCGTGGTATTGGCATTCCCCTCTTCCAGCCGTTGTGCACAAAAGTCGCTCATACCGTTTGCAAGCTCTTCGATATTCTCCTTGCGGCTGAGGTTCTCGGGCGAGTTGTCCTGGCAGACATCAGCGATAATGCCCGACTGACGGATTATCTCCGTACCAAGCTCGTAGGCGTTCTTTTCGGCAACGCTCTCGATAAATCCGGCTATCAAACAGCGAAAATCCTGCAACTTGCCCGCCGTTCCTTTATTGATGTTCACCCCGTAGGTCAGCGGTTCGCAGAGCACGGTCCACAGGCTTACATTGTGGCTGGTGGCGGCAGCCGTGATTTTATTTACGGTAGTGTCGCCTATCCCGCGTGCCGGGTAGTTGATGATACGCTTGAAGGCTTCTTCATCATTCGGATTGACCGTGAGACGGAAGTAGGCGATTACATCTTTTATTTCCTTGCGCTGATAGAAAGACAGCCCGCCGTAAATGCGATACGGCATGCTGCGCTTGCGCATGGCTTCCTCAAAGACACGGCTCTGCGCGTTGGTGCGATAGAGTATGGCAAAATCGGAATAGGCGTAATTCTCCTGCCGGCGCAGTTCGGCTATCTTGTTGATTACAATATCGCCCTCCTCCACATCGCTGTATGCCTGATACACTCCGATGGGCTCTCCCTTATCCTTCTCCGAAAAGACCTCCTTGCGAATTCGCCGCTGGTTCTTCTCTATCAGGCTGTTGGCGGCAGAAACGATGGTTTGGGTGGAGCGGTAGTTCTGTTCCAGCTTAAAGACCTTCGTATCCGGATATACCTTTGTGAAATTAAGTATGTTATCAATGTCCGCTCCCCGGAAGGAGTAGATGCTTTGCGCGTCATCGCCCACCACACAAATATGTTGTTTTTCTCTATCTTTCATTAATTGACACAATATGCAGTGCTGCGCATAATTTGTGTCTTGATACTCATCAACAAGGACATAACGAAATAGCTCCTGATACCTTGCCAACACTTCAGGATGGTTATGAAATAACAAAAAAGTATAGAAAAGCAAATCATCAAAGTCCATTGCATCAGCCTGCCTGCAGCGCTCCCAATAACGAACATAAATATCACGAATAGCAGGCATTTTAGCAAGGCAATCACTCTCATAAGCCTCTTTATTTTTAGCATAATCTACTGGAGTATTCAAATAATTTTTGGCATTGGATATACGAGATAGTACAGTACTGGGTTTATATTGTTTATCATTCAATCCCAACTCTTTAATAATAGAATGTATCAAACTCCTGCTATCCGTAGTATCATAAATTGTATAGTTACGAGTAAAACCTAAAATATTCGCTTCACGCCGGAGAATACGAGAGAAAATTGAATGAAAAGTCCCCATCCAGATATAATATGACCACGGATAACCTATATCACGATTTACACGTTCTATAATTTCTTTTGCTGCCTTATTTGTAAAAGTCAACGCAAGGATATTACGTGCATCATATTTTTTCTCTCTAATCAGATAAGCTATTTTGTAGGTCAGCACACGGGTTTTTCCCGAACCGGCGCCGGCTATCACCAGTGACGGGCCGTCGTTGTAGAGCACCGCAGCACGCTGTCCCTCATTCAGTTCTTGTATGTAATCGGACATATTCCTAATAATCTAACGGGTAAAGTTCGGGTGCAAAGATAGTGAAAGGCGAGAGCAAAGGCAAGTGAAAACGCAGTTTTCAAACTTGACTATGCCGGGCCGCATCCTATCTTATCAAAAGATAGTGAAAGGTTCGGACACCTGCGAACAATTCCACAGGTTATCGCGTTAGTATAGTAAAGTTTCAAAACTAAATACATTGAACTTATGAATACGTTATTAATGTCTTTAACAATAATGATTATGACACATGAAATGCCTAAACTTCCTTACGCACACAACGCGCTGGAACCTGTAATCAGTCAGCAAACAATAGATTACCATTACGGTAAACACCTGCAAACGTACGTAAACAACCTGAACAACCTTGTTCCAGGCACGGAGTATGAAAACAAAGACCTGGTTACTATCGTAGCCACCGCACCCGACGGCGCCGTATTCAACAATGCCGGACAAGTGCTGAACCATACGTTGTACTTCCTGCAATTCGCACCGAAACCGTCGCAAAGCGAACCTACCGGAAAACTGGCGGAAGCCATCAAACGCGACTTCGGCAGTTTCGAGAATTTCAAGAAGGAATTCAACGCGGCAGCAGTCGGACTGTTCGGTTCGGGCTGGGCATGGCTGTCTGTTGATAAGAACGGCAAGCTGCACATCACCAAAGAAGCGAACGGAAGCAATCCCGTACGCGCAGGACTGACCCCGCTGCTGGGCTTCGATGTTTGGGAGCATGCCTACTACCTCGATTATCAGAACAAACGCGCCGACCACGTCAATGCCCTCTGGAGCATAGTAGACTGGGAAACGGTAGGTAAACGGATGAAATAAGCAACCCCTCATAAACCCCTGTTGAAGCGCATCTGCAAGCTGTAAAAAGCGGCAGATGCGTTTTCTTTTTCCATGTTCGCCACACTCCCTGTATTGCCTGCAAAGATAACCGTTAAACAAACCATTCCTACTCGGCAATTTATTGGATGGCAGGTGTTAAATAATAAACCTGCATTTGCATAGGAGAGTTGAATGGTGTTTTAACGCAGTTGATACACATTTATAAGTTACAGCCACTACCGGTAACGGTATGCAGATTTTATAGAATCTCATCAACCGACGCACAGGAGTACGGCACAAGTCCTGCAATTTATTCTCAGAAAACGAATTTGTGATTTCATCACGTTCTTTCGGATAAATGATTATACAAGGGACATCAGGCAAGGGAGATTCTTCATCAATCTCATTGTAACCTAATTTCTGCAATATCGGCAAGTCTCTGCTATATCCGCTCAACTGCCGGACTACATAATTATCCAGTAAATAAGATTCATCATATTTAGGTATGTATTTGGTATCAAGTATTGCCTTAAAGTTATGCGATTTATATAGAAAATCCGGATAACCGGTTCTGCCCTTAACCTGATACAAAATTTTGTCGCCGTAAGCATCATGAAGCAATCCATACACATAATGTTCATATAGTAATGACATATCCAATGTGAAAGGTAAAATATTGTCATCCTCAGTGCTTGTCTTACTTATGCTGAAATCATATCTCCGTAAGATAAGCTTTGCCAAGCGTACAGCTTCACTATACTCATTGAACAACTTGTGAGCCTTGATCTGAGTTACTTCTCTTACCTGTACATCTTCACTTACCCTTTCAAACATTAATAGTGACTTTAACAGCATTCGCTTAACCTTGCTGCCGTCCTTATGATGCTCTATTACTGTCCTCAATATCTGCTTACAAAACAAAAGGGCTTTCTTGATTAGTTTATTCTCCGGAATATCAACTGTATATTCATCATATTCACAGAATACTCTGTCAAAGCGTTTAATCGCCATGTTAGTTCTTTCATTCCTGATAACATTGATACGGCCTTTCACTTTTTTCAGATTTCCACTATAATGGACATAGCCCTTTTTTAACGATTTAATCCTACTGACTACTGCAAGAAAATGCAGCACAATAAGTGGGCTAATAATCCCCTTCAATGATGGTGCATAGATAACGGGGGCATCACTATCGATGGTGTATATTTGCGAGAAAGCATCTGCTGACAAATTTGACGAGAAACAGGTCATAAACATTGCAAGGAAATCTATTTCTTCCATCCCTCTCTTTGTCGTAACTACCAGCGCTTCATTCTCGTCTATCCATTCTGCGCCGATCACATACGATGCATAGTACCCCCACGGTTCATAATCCATAGGTTTATCCCATCGAACAAGATGCAGATTGTCAAATCTACTATCTTGCCCAACGTTCAACCGCTCATGTTCCTGAATAAGAATGGGCCTCATATCGCATTTACCGTTCGTCCTCATCCGAGTCGTCTTGCTCCGCTTCTCCGATAGGAGTCAGATGCAGCCATGAGTCAAAAGCTGATTCCTTTTGAGTATTCTTTACAGCGAGGATACCATCGTTGATATATTCATTGATAAGCGGGATAATTTCATATTCAACTTTGGCAAGCAATTCCTCCTTATCTTCCGCCATGAAAAAACTGTGGCCAATCATAAGGTCGTCAATACTCATATCTCCGCAGAGATGTTTAGGATTCTCGATGAATTTCCTGATGTCCTTGAATAAGGCAGCAGCTATATCACCAAGTTCCCGATTGCCTGCTTCGTTGTAATATTTCTCAATAATAGATTCGTCTGCTTTCAATGTTACAAAAGCAAATCTTCTACGTAAGGCATAATCAAGAGTACCTGTACTTCTGTCCGTCGTATTCATCGTACCGATAATGTATAAATTTGAAGGCACCTCAAACTCTGCCTTTGTATATGGTAACATAACCTTAATCGGGTGAGCACCTTGACTTCTCTTGTCAGCTTCCAGCAAAGTAATAAGTTCGCCAAAGATTTTTGATACATTGCCACGGTTTATCTCATCGATGATAAGTACAACACGTTTATCGGCAATAGCCCCATACTCCTCCTTTACTGCATTGATGAAAGCCTGCGCATAAGCCTGCCAATTATTTTCACAACCTTTTCCTAAAGCCTGAAGTTTCACTTTCTCAATATTCATTGGCGAAGGAGTATACTCCTCCCCGCGTGAACATGTAGAACTGGTACTGCGGCTACTTATGGTTGAATTGCCTTCCTTCCACCAAACGAAGAGCGAAGATTTGCCAGAAACAGTAGGAATCTCGCGTTTGTTTTCATAACCCTTTATCTTCTGAAGGTAGTCATCTATGCACTCAACAATATCTTTGCTCTGATCGGTTTGCACAGCATTACAAGCACGTTTAAAAATTCCATCTTCCGGCTCATAGGTTACACCAACAGAGTTACCATTCTCATCTGTCTGCACATGAGGTTTCAGTCCTTCAACAAAATCTTCATAATCGAGAGACTGATGAAATGTGGTAAAAAAGATTTGGTCTCCAAGCAAAGAATTATAGCGTTCCATGACGGCAGTATGATCTGTCAGATCCGTATCCGTGATGCCTAATGCCTTCAAAGCGATGGCAGCAGTATTATAGGTCTTGCCAGTACCAGGTGCACCCTGAAGTATAATGTTACGCTTTGACAGCAACAACTTAGCAATATTACTGATAAACATATTCTTCTTATTATATTGTTTTTCCAATTCTTCCATTTTGCTCTTTGCAAACCCGGCATCTACCTCAAAGATAGATTGTCTTGCATTGCCTTTGATGCAGGCATAGCCACAGCCATAATTCAGAACTCTTGAATCTTGACTGTAATAGTGCCATTGATCAACAGATATGCGTTGCCCCCAATCATTAACGCCGTTTCGCAAGTCTTCATAGAAAACATCAGTATCCTTAAAACGTACAATTCCGCTATCATAGTCATACCTGTTGCTGCTGATAATGTCTGACAACGAGGATATCCGGTCTGTTTGAAAAGGGCATTTCACAACGTAACCATAAGCGTATATGGTTTTATTAGGATGGGTTAACAGCAATACGTCACCTGCTTTTATCTCTTTTACCAACTTAAGAAGTTGGGTCACGATGTGATTTGCCTGTATATGGTATCTCTGTTGCATGAGCCATAGATTATTCTCCAAAGCAACACTCCAATAATCATCATCCGATAAACGGGCAATCCAATATCTCCGGAACGTAACAGCAGATAAAGAAACCATATCCTCGCGTCTTTCTATGTAGTCAGTTCTTTCCATATCTGTATGAGTATACGACTATTTCATCATTCATAAACTTTTGCCATACCAAGTGCTTGTTACAACAACTATAGGAAGCCATACGATGAAGGCGGTTATAGTGTACATGCAACAAAAGGCTGTTATTGTAAAACCGATTGCTTAACAATGCTTTTGTTATATTTAGCACTATCGGTTTTAAAACACGCCTTGTATCACTGACAAAAGTAATCATAAAACATTAAACACCTTATATCTAAACAATAAAAAAACGCTGATGGTTGGGGTAACAGAACTTAATAATAACTAATCCCAACAGTTCAAATTCTGTTCGTTCGCCTTTTTTAAGGCATTGGTACAAAAATAGTAATCCGCCGCTTTGCTGTTTAATGTTTAATGTTTAAATTTGCGTTTGAATCATAACCATTTATTGGCAGAGGAGATAATAAATATGAAACAGATGTTTCAATATGAAGCTGCACTTAACGCCTTGCTTTTTGCCCTTTCAAAGCTTGGGGGTAAGTCTGATATGCACAAGCTCTGCAAGATATTGTATTTTGCAGACCAGCGTCATTTGTCGTTGTACGGCCGTAGCATTACAGGCGACACCTACATTGCGATGCAATACGGTCCCGTCCCGTCAAATGTCGATGACATTCTCAAAGCCGTACGTGGAGACAGCTTCTTTTCCGGATATGTTGATGAGCTTAAAGACAAACTGGCATTTGAAAACCGTTATATCGTGAAGGAACTTGCCGAACCGGATATGGGCGAGTTGTCTGAATCTGATGTGGAATGCCTTACATACGCCATAGATTTGTGCCATGACAAGAGTTTCGGGCAACTCACGGATTTGTCGCACGGCATGGCATGGACAAATACGGCAAGAGACCGTGCCATTTCCGTAAAAGACATACTGCGGGAAGCCGGAGACGAAGAAGAATACGTAGAATATATAGCCGACCAATTGCGGCTTCAATCTGCTTTACTGCAATGATACTTCCGTCGTCGCTCCATGAGAACTTTATAAAGCGTGGCACTATATTGCACTCCGAGATATTCGAAGACATTGACCACGGCAAATTTTTTGCTGTAATGGGCATATCGGATGATATGGTAGCCGGATTCTTCTTCATTAACTCACATATACATCCGGTAATTAAAAAACGCCCCGAACAGTTTGCCATGCAATATCCGTTGAAACATTCTGACTATGCTTTTCTGAAATACGACTCGTTCCTGTGCGCCACGGCCATTCAGAAAATACCCTTAGACAAACTTGCCGAGACTGTTGCTGGAGGCAAGACTGTCCATGTCGGGAATCTGACCGAATACGACCTTGCCGCCATGCTTGAGGCTTGCCGTACATCACGGCTGTTTAGGGAAAGCGACAAGCGGAAGTTCTTCTATTGATTCCATCCCCGTCACCCACACATTACATTATTCAATCGGAAAATCCCTCCTGCTCAAGCAGCCGCTACACGCTAATTGCCTGAGATTGGTACAACTGTATCAGTATATCGTTAGCAAGATGCCTATATGCCGCATTAAATACCTGACGCATACAAATTGAATAGGCGGTAAGCCTTTGCAAATGAAAAACATACCGCCTATTTTATTGAGTATCAACTACATCTTGCTATTCCTCGATTGCAGCTTGCGCCGCCGCAAGTCTTGCAATAGGCACGCGGAACGGAGAACAGCTCACATAATTCAGCCCCACCTTGTGGCAGAACTTCACGGAAGAAGGCTCACCGCCATGCTCGCCGCAAATACCGCACTTCAGGTCCGGACGGATGGCACGGCCCTTTTCGGTAGCCATACGTACCAACTGCCCTACTCCATTCTGGTCGAGCACCTGGAAGGGGTCTACTTTCAGAATCTTCTTTTCCAGATAAATAGGCAGGAAGGAAGCGATGTCGTCGCGTGAGTATCCGAAGGTCATCTGCGTCAGGTCGTTCGTACCGAACGAGAAGAATTCGGCGGAAGAAGCGATGCGGTCGGCCGTAAGAGCTGCACGCGGGATTTCAATCATCGTACCTACCTTGAATTCGATGCTGTCGCCTGCTTCGGCAAACAACTTGGCAGCTTCGGCACGGATAACCTCTTCCTGCTGCTTGAACTCGTACAGGATACCGGTCAGCGGAACCATGATTTCGGGATGTGTCTCAACGCCCTCTTTCTTCAGTTCCAGAGCAGCGCCGAGGATGGCGCGCGTCTGCATCTGCGTGATTTCCGGATACGTATTGCCCAAGCGGCAACCGCGGTGGCCCAGCATCGGGTTATGTTCGCAAAGCGCTTCCACACGTTGCTGGATATACTGCAAGCTTACGCCCATGGTGTCCGCCATTTCCTGCTGCCCCTTCAAATCGTGGGGAACGAATTCGTGCAAAGGAGGGTCGAGCAGACGCACGGTTACCGGGCAACCTTCCATAGCCTTGAAGATGCCCTTGAAGTCTGCCTGCTGGTACGGCAGAATCTTAGACAACGCCTTGCGACGTCCTTCCGCATTTTCCGCCAGAATCATTTCGCGCATCGCCTTGATTTTCTCACCTTCGAAGAACATGTGTTCCGTACGGCACAGACCGATGCCCACTGCCCCGAAGTTACGTGCCACCTGTGCATCGTGCGGCGTATCGGCATTGGTGCGTACCTGCAATTTCGTATATTTATCGGCCAGTTGCATCAGTTCGGCAAAATCACCGGACAGCTCGGCGGCCTTCGTTTCCACTTTTCCTTTGTAAACCTCGCCGGTACTACCGTTCAGAGAGATGAAGTCGCCTTCTTTCAACACAACGCCGTCCACCTCTACCGTGCGTGCCTTGTAGTCGATGTTCAACGCTCCCGCACCGGATACGCAGCACTTACCCATGCCGCGAGCCACAACGGCAGCGTGCGAAGTCATACCGCCACGTGCGGTCAGGATGCCTTCGGCAACGGCCATACCCGCCAAATCTTCCGGAGAAGTTTCGATACGCACCATCACCACGCGCTTGCCGGCAGCGTGCCATTCGGCAGCATCATCGGCAAAGAACACAATCTGACCGCAGGCTGCGCCCGGAGAAGCCGGCAAACCGCGGGTAAGAACCTGGGCCTGCTTCAAGGCCGCCTTGTCGAATACGGGGTGAAGCAGTTCGTCCAGCTTGTTGGGTTCGCAACGCAACAGTGCCGTCTTTTCGTCAATCATACCCTGGTGGAGCAAATCCATGGCTATCTTCACCATGGCGGCTCCGGTACGCTTGCCGTTACGTGTCTGGAGGAACCAGAGCTTGCCTTCCTGCACGGTGAACTCCATGTCCTGCATATCCTTATAGTGGTTTTCCAGCTTCGTCTGCAAAGCATCCAGCTCCTTGTAGATTTCGGGCATCGCCTCTTCCATGGAAGGATACTTGGCGGCACGCTCCTCTTCGCTTACGCCGGCAAGTTCCGCCCAGCGTCTGGAGCCGATAATGGTAATCTGCTGCGGGGTACGGATACCTGCCACAACGTCCTCGCCCTGTGCGTTGATCAGATATTCGCCGTTAAAGAGGTCTTCGCCCGTGGCGGCATCGCGGCTGAAGCAGACTCCCGTGGCGGAAGTGTCGCCCATATTGCCGAACACCATTGCCTGCACGCTTACGGCAGTACCCCACTCATCGGGAATTCCTTCCATTTTGCGGTAGAGGATGGCGCGCTCGTTCATCCATGAGTTGAACACGGCGCAGACAGCACCCCACAGCTGTTCGTAGGCGCAGGTGGGGAAATCCTTTCCGGTCTGCTGCTTGACGGCAGCCTTGAAGCGCTTGACAAGCTCCTTGAGGTCTTCCACTTCCAGTTCGTTGTCCAGTTTCACGCCTTTGGCATGTTTCACCTCTTCTATAATGGCCTCGAACGGGTCTACATCTTCCTTGTTCACCGGCTTCATGCCCAGCACCACGTCACCGTACATCTGTACGAAACGGCGGTAGGAGTCCCATGCAAAGCGGGGGTTGCCCGTCTTGCGAATCAGCCCTTCCACCACTTCATCGTTCAGGCCGAGGTTAAGAATCGTATCCATCATGCCCGGCATGGAAGCGCGTGCGCCCGAACGGACGGACACCAGCAGCGGGTTTTCCACATCGCCGAATTTGGAGCGCATCAGTGTCTCCACGTGCGCGATGGCGTTTTCCACTTCCTGCTTCAACAGGGCAACGACTTTTTCCTGCCCCATTTCATAATATTCTGTGCAAACTTCTGTCGTGATTGTGAAGCCCGGAGGAACCGGAACTCCGATAAGGTTCATCTCTGCCAGGTTGGCTCCCTTACCCCCCAAAAGGTTTCTCATGCCGGCTTTTCCCTCTGCCTGGCCGTTACCAAAGGTATAAACTCTTTTTTTGTCCATAATATCAATTTAAAGTTTCTGATTGTGATTTTTTCATTTTTTCTGCTCGCAAATCTAAGTATATTTCGCAGACTAGAAAACTTTTTGAGAAAAAACTTTAAGTCAAAATGCAATTTCGAGATTGCAAAATTTAATATTCCCGTTCATAGAGGGAATTTACGGAAAAATGCCTATTTTTGCCGTTGAATTTATTATACTGGTGTAAAAGTGGCAAGAAAGAGAAAAGAACTTCCCCTGTTGGAAAAGGTGGAAATTACGGATGTGGCTGCCGAAGGAAAAGCCATCGCGAAGGTCAATGATTTGGTAATTTTCGTACCGTACGTCGTTCCGGGCGACGTTGTAGACCTGCAAATCAAGAGAAAAAAGCATCATTATGCCGAGGCGGAAGCGGTGAAGTTTCACCAATACTCACCGGTAAGAGCCGTTCCGTTCTGTCAGCACTACGGTGTATGCGGCGGCTGCAAATGGCAGGTGCTCCCCTATTCGGAACAGATAAGATACAAGCAGAAGCAGGTAACGGACAACCTTACCCGCATCGGAAAAGTGGAGCTCCCGGAAATATCGCCGATACTCGGTTCTGCAAAAACGGAGTTCTACCGCAACAAGCTTGAGTTTACTTTCTCCAACAAGCGCTGGCTCACGGCGGAAGAGGTCCGGCAGAATGTGGTGTACGAGCAGATGAATGCGGTAGGCTTCCACATTCCTAACGCCTTCGACAAGGTACTGGCCATCGAGAAGTGCTGGCTGCAGGACGACATATCCAACCGCATCCGCAACGCCGTGCGCGACTATGCCTACGAGCACAACTATCCGTTCATTAACCTGCGCACGCACGAAGGGATGCTGCGCAATATGATTGTGCGCACTTCCACCACCGGCGAGCTGATGGTTATCCTCATCTGCAAGATTGAGAAGGACGAGGAGATGGAGCTGTTCAAACAGTTGTTGCAGTACGTAGCGGACACTTTCCCCGAAATCACGTCGCTGCTATACATTATTAATAATAAGTGCAACGACACCATTACCGACCTCGACGTGCACACGTTCAAAGGCAAAGACCATATCTTCGAGGAGATGGAAGGCCTGCGCTTCAAGGTGGGTCCCAAGTCGTTCTACCAGACCAACTCCGAGCAGGCATACACTTTGTACAAAGTGGCCCGCAACTTCGCAGGGCTCACCGGCAACGAGCTGGTTTACGACCTTTATACCGGCACGGGAACCATCGCCAACTTCGTGTCCGGACAAGCGCGCCAGGTCATCGGCATCGAATATGTGCCCGAAGCCATCGAGGACGCCAAGGTCAACTCGGAAATCAACGGCATCAGGAATACGCTGTTTTTTGCCGGCGACATGAAGGACATGCTGACGCAGGACTTTATCAACGAGTACGGGCGTCCGGATGTAATCATCACCGACCCTCCTCGTGCGGGCATGCACCAGGATGTGGTGGATGTTATCCTGTTTGCAGAGCCGAAACGCATTGTGTACGTAAGCTGCAATCCCGCCACGCAGGCAAGGGACTTACAGCTGCTCGATGCCAAATACCGGGTGAAGGCCGTCCAGCCGGTGGATATGTTCCCGCATACGCATCATGTGGAAAACGTGGTGCTGCTTGAGTTGAAAAATCCGGCGGAAAAAGCAGAGGACTGAGTCAGCTCTTCGGGAACGTGAAAGCATAAGGGACTACTTCGGGAATGTGAGTATCACTTTGGGAAATTTAAAGGGCTACTTTGGAAGTGCAAAGGGCTACTTTAAGAACGTAAAGGGCTACTTTAGAAACGTAGAGTACTACTTTAGAAAGTAGTGAAGTATTACTTTGGAAACGTGAAGTGCTACTTAGGAAACCGAAGCAGAGATTGGGCAACCGGAAGCCGCACTCCCGAAAAGCGGTACGGCATTTCGGTAAGCCGATGCAAAGCCTTGTTTTAGAATTGAATCATTAATCGCAAATTATTATCCTCGTGGCAAAAGAAAGAATTATAGCAAGAGCCCGCACGCAATATACGGACTATATGGTAAAAGAGCCTATGGAACTGATGGAATTTCTGGCAGCGAAAATGCCGGATGCCAGCCGCACCAAGCTGAAAGCATTGCTGAGCAAGCGGGTTGTATATGTAGACAGCGTCATCACAACGCAGTACAACTTCCCGCTGAAGCCGGGTATGAAAGTCCAGATCAGCCGTGAGAAGGGACGCAAGGAGTTCAACAACAAATTACTGAAAATCGTATACGAAGATGCTTACCTCATCGTGGTGGAGAAGATGCAGGGATTGCTGTCCGTCAATACGGAAAGGCAGAAAGAGCGTACCGCCTACACCATTCTGAACGAATATGTGCAGCGTTCGGGCAGGCAGCACCGCGTGTACATCGTGCATCGCCTGGACCGCGACACCTCGGGACTGCTGATGTTTGCCAAAGACGAAAAGACGCAGAATACGCTGCGCGACAACTGGCACAACATCGTAACCGACCGCCGCTATGTAGCCGTCGTTGCGGGTGAAATGGAAAACAATGCCGGCATGGTGCGCTCATGGCTCACCGACCGCAAGCTGTACGTATATTCCAGCCCCACGGACGATGGCGGCAAGGAAGCAATCACCCACTACCGCACCATCAAACGCGCCAACGGCTTCTCGCTCGTGGAACTGATGCTGGAGACGGGACGCAAAAACCAAATCCGCGTGCACATGCAGGATCTGGGACATCCCATCATTGGCGACGGACGCTACGGACTGGAAGAGATAAATCCTATCGGACGACTGGCGCTGCACGCCTTCAAGCTGTGCTTCCGCCATCCTGTCACCGGAGAGCTGATGCAGTTTGAAACACCGTATCCGGGAGAGTTCAAGAAACTGTTTCTGAAACGTAATGGATAAAAAAGAAAAACGGCTGTTTCATTCACGTTTTGAAACAGCCGTTTTTCTTTTTTCTATTTTTTATTCCATCCTCAGTTCAAAATCAAATGGAGCAGCACCATCAGACAAGTAAAAAGTTCCACGCATCCGATTACCGTTTATTCTTACATCATCCATATAAGAAATTCCGGCTCTACCATAATCCAATACAAGATTTCGATTATAATGGTCTTCCCAATACCACTGAAAATGAAAACGCTCGTATAAAGCTCCGTCAAACGAGTAATATTGATACTCTTCACCAAATCCATCTCCCCAAAAAGTAAAGGTACTAAAGAGAGGTTCGCCGTTATCCGCATTCATCCCGACATCTCCTGTCCATGCACGACCGATAAAGATAGATTCTACATCGTATTGATCATCTCCTTCACATGATGCGAAACTTAAAGCAAATGCCATTAAAAACAATATGTTCAAAAACTTTCTCATCTTTCTCATTTCCAATTCTGATTAACCATATACCTGGAAGCGGTCAGCATCATGATTTTACCGTCCAGCTTTCCGGACAGGTAATGCTCGCGCACCCATACGTTCTCAAAGATTTTCACATCGCCCGAACCGTAGTTCAGTATCAGTCCCTCGCGTGAGTTGTCAATCCATTTCCAGGTAAAGTCATGGGTATCTGTTTTCGTATTGCCGGTAGTGGTTACGATAAAGGTCTCTTTTCCGGAAAGGACTTCCTTACCGCCCTGCTTCCCTTTGGTGAATTCCAGGATGTGCCTGCACGCCCCTTTTTCCGTGTCGTACTCCTCTACCCAACTGTCGCTGCACAGCTTCTCGTCGCTGTTTTGTATCGTATAGTAGTTATCATCCCCGCAAGAAGCCAGCCCCGCAGTCATTACACACAACAACAGTATCTTCATTAAGTTCAAAATCTTCATATATATCGAGTTTAGTTAATATTTTACGGGCAAACTTACGCAAAAATAATGATATGTTTAATACCTGGACTGGAATTTCTTATAGAAGACAACGAATAAGATGAAACCCGTCAGTGCAAAGGGCACGCCTGCCAAAGCCGGATAGCGGTATCCGCCGCCAAGAGCCAGGCCGCCTACGTATGCCCCGATGGCGTTGCCCAGGTTGAATGCCATCTGCACGCAAGCGCCGCCCAGCATCTCACCCCCGGGAGCTACGCGGATAATCAGCACCTGCTCCGGACTGGACACCGCAAACAAGCCCGCCGTACAGAGCGCCATCAATATGGCGGAACACCACGGATGGGGCGAAAGGAAAAATATCAGCAGCAGCACAATGCAAATCATGCCTTGCACCACCATGCCCACCCTGCCCGGAGTGTATTTGTCGGAAAGCCGTCCGCTCACCAGATTGCCCACCACCATGCCAAAGCCTGCCAGCATCATCAATGCCGTGACACTTCCGGCGCTGAATCCCGACACATTCGTCAGCAACGGCGTGATGTAACTATACCAGCAGAACACGCCGCCATTGCCCAAAGCCGTCGCCCCCAATATCAGCCAGGGAGCGGGAGTCTTCAGGAAACGGAACTGTCCCTTGAACCCGGTATCTTTGAGTCCCTCCACCGCAGGAACCCACCGCCATATATAATAAAGGACTATCACTCCCCAGCAGGCCACCAGCAAGAACGTGACGCGCCACGAGAGTATATGGCTCAGGGAAGTGCCCAGCGGAACGCCGAACAGATTGGCAACCGTCATGCCCGCTATCATAATGGATACGGCCTCGGAGCTTCTCCCCTCGTCCGCCAGCTTGCCCGCCACAATGGAAGCGACTCCGAAATACGCCCCGTGCGGCAAACCCGAAATGAAACGCGCCGCCAGCAGCGACCAGTAGCCGGTGGCCATCGCAGCCCCCAGATTTCCTACCAGCATTAAAGCCATCAATGCCAGCAGGATATGCTTCAACGGACGCTTGCGCGCTAAAATCAACATGGGAGCACCGGCACATACGCCCAGTGCATAGGCGGAAATGAAATGTCCGGCAACCGGAATGCCGATGTTCAAATCGGCGGCAACATAGGGCAAAATACCCATCATCGTAAACTCGGCAATGCCCAATCCCAAGGTGCCGAACGCTAATGCAATAAGACTCTTCTTCATTTGAAAAAATACAACCTGTGAAACAAACTTTTTACCACCGCAAAAGTAGTGTATTCTTCCCGCACAAGTTATTTATTTTATAAAAAACTAACTAAAAATTTGTACAACATAAATATAAGATATACTTTTGCGCCCTGAAAAAGAACATGTAAACAAGAACTTCAACCGTTCTGCCATTCGGAGTTCTCGGGAGTATTCTTGTTACAGTTCGATGACAATTTGTATAATTAAAGGATAAAAAAGAAAATGAAAAAAATTGTAATCTTGTTATTTGTTGCAATGGTTGCTTTATCGGCAAAAGCACAAGTGTATGTTGGCGGAACAGTATCTTTATGGCACAACGATGATGTGGACGCAACGACTTTTACGCTGAATCCGGAAGTAGGATACAACCTGAATGAAAAGTGGGCTGTCGGCGGTATATTGACATTCTCACACAGCAAACTGGACGAAGGAAAATACAATGCTTTCGGTCTTGCTCCATACGCCCGTTACTCTTATTATGAAAACAAGGTTGTCCGCCTGTTCATCGACGGCGGTCTGGGCTTCTCCACCCAAAAGGTGAAAGGCGCCGATGCCGTGAACGGATTTGAAATCGGTTTCAAACCGGGTATTGCCATCAAACTGAATGACAAGTTCAGCGTACTTGCCAAATGCGGTTTCCTGGGCTACAGAGACGACTATATGAATGCCGGCAGCGGTTACGGCTTCAACTTCACCAGCGAAGACCTCTCATTCGGCTTCCACTACGAATTCTAATCAATACAAACCGATGTATATGCAGAAGAGGTTGTGTCAAAACGTTGGCACAACCTCATTTATATTTTAAGTTCTGCTATATTTTCTTTTGGCTATGCTGCTTTTTCCTCATGCATTTGGCAACAAGTTGCTATATTCCAAT
>NZ_JACOOD010000061.1:0-18485 GCF_014287405.1 Bacteroides sp. NSJ-48
TTTGGCCGTCAAACCTTGTTTTCGGGGGAATACCTAAAGATACAAAAAAGCCAACTAATTCGCAATAATTTGTGTATGAATTAGTTGGCTAATTTTGTAATATTTAATGAATGTCCCTAGGATATTCTAATTTCAAGTTAAAAGTTTATTTCCTCAAAATGGAGTTTTGGCATATTCATCTTTTATTTGTATCACTCAGTGTCGGAAGATGCCGATGCCGCATTTTGCTCCATGTAGGCAGTAGGTGTCATTCCGTATAACTCTTTGAAGGCAGTTGAGAAATAGGCAACGTTGGTGAAACCTGTCAAGGCTGCAACTTCATTGATACTTTGCCGTTTCTTAGCTAACAGGGTTGCTGCTTGTTTTAGCCGGAGATTGCGTATCAAGTCGCGAGTGGACTGGTTGGTTAATTCTTTCAGTTTACGGTGCAGATGAACACGACTGATGCCTACGGTTTCGGCTACCATTTCGACATTCAGTTCCGGGTTAGCTATATTGTCATTGATAACTTTCATAATGCGGTCTAATAGGCGTTCATCCGGTGATTCTATCTCTAATTCCTGCATCCGTTCTTTTTGTGTCTGGCTGCCCTGGAAATTGTTTCTCAATCTTTCTCGGCTCTTGATCAGGTTAAAAGTGCTTTGCCGGAGTATTTCAATGCTGAAAGGTTTTGTTATGTAGGCGTCAGCTCCTATACTGAGCCCTTCCAGGTTATCTTCTTCACGGCTTTTGGCTGTAAGCAGGATAACTGGAATGTGGTTGATATTGATGTTCTGTTTCACTTTTGAACAGAGGGTCATGCCGTCCATTTCAGGCATCATAATATCACTGATAATTAAATCGGGAGTTTTTTTGAGAATATGTGTAAATGCTTCTTTACCGTTACAGCACTCTTGCATGTGAAAATCACGCCCCAATTCTTGGCAGATGTAACGGCGGATTTCATCATCATCTTCCACGATTAGTACACGATACTTGGATTTTGAGTGTGTTTTCGTAGATGTTTCTATCAGCGGTGTTGTGGGTAGCGCCGTAGTTATGTGTACTGGATCCTGCTTAACTGCTGAGTTGTCTATTTCTTCTGGTTTGAGGTGTTCCTTTCCTAAGGGAAGGCGGACGATGAAACGGCATCCGGGAGTTCCTTGGTTATTTTCAACGGTGATGCTGCCATGATGCAGCTCTACCAGTGAACGGGTGAGATGCAATCCGATACCTGTACCTATGTTTGAGTTGTTTTGACTGTTGCGTATCTGATAAAAGCGGTCGAAGATGCGTTCTAATTCGGTTTCATTGATGCCGATCCCGTCATCTTCTATACTGATTTCGAAATAGCGGCTTAACGCTTTCTCAGCGGCATTCGGATCATTGCCGGTACATAAGCGGATTTGTATGTTACCATTTTCCGGTGTGAATTTGAATGCGTTGGAGAGTATATTCAAGATAACCTTATCGAAGTTCTTCGGGTCTATCCACGCTTTCAGTTCTTTCACTTCGGAATGAAAGTCCAGCTTGATATGTTTGGTATTGGCTTGGTAGGCAAATGTATAGTGTAAATCCTGTATGAAACTCACGATATCCGTTTCCTGGAATTTGAGTTGCATTTGCCCTTTATCTATTTTTCGGATATCCATAAGTTGGTTGACAAGGCGCAGAAGACGTTCGGCGTTACGGTAGATGATATTGTAACTCTGCTGGCGCTCTGTATCGTAGTCCGTAGCCATTAGCTTTTGCAATGGGCTTATTATGAGAGACATCGGGGTGCGTATCTCGTGAGAAATGTTGATGAAGAACTGTAACTTGGCTTCATTCAGCTGTTCGGCATGTATATGTTCCAACATTTCCTGACGTGCACGATACCGTTGGCGTATTTGCACTATGATGAAAATAGTGATGATGACTGCCGTCAGACAATAGATGGTTTTCGCCCACCATGAGACATACCAGGGTGGAGAAATGATAATGGTCAGTTTTTTTATTTCGGAATAGGAATTATAGTCCCTTGCCTTTATCTGGAAGTGATAGATACCCGGTGTCAGTTCGCTGAATGATATCCTGTTGACACCGGACTGTAAATTCACCCATGTATTGCTGTTGAATGTATAGGAATAGCTTATGCGTTCAGGGCTGTAGAACTCCATGGCAGAGAGTTCGATGCTGAATGAGTTGTCCTTGTGCGACAGATGAAATTTGTCGGAATTCGTTACAGAGGTTGTGACAATATCGTAGCGTCCGGATTTCATGCCCAATCTTACCGCTTTATCGTGCACGTAAAAGTCTGTAATGCGTATTTCCGGTTTTTTGTTGGGACTTGTTATTTCTCCGGGGTTAAAGTAAGTAATACCGCTGGTGCTTCCAAAGATAATTTCTCCTTTGGTGCTGGCAAATGATACTCCTTTGCTGAATTCATTTCCTTGCAGACCGTCACTTGCATAGAAGTTGACGAATGTTTGTGTACTGGGATTGAAGCGGGATATGCCGAAGTTTGTACTTATCCATAGGTTACCGTTAGCGTCTCCCTCAATGGCCGAAATGGAATTGCTGGGAAGGCCGTCGGATATGGTATATTTCCTGACTTTTTGTGTTTGGGGATTTAATTGCTTCAGCCCTTGTGAAGTTCCCACCCAGATATTATGATGCAAATCCTCATAAAGTGCATAAATCACATCACCTTGTAGCAGTCTGTTTGTCTTGTAAGTGGAAACAAAATCCATTGTTGGGATGTCGAGGCAGCCTAAACCGTCATAGGTGCCAATGTAAAGTTTGTCGTTTGTACTATACATCAGACAGTTAATCCATGAATTGTGCAGTATATTGCTTAGTGGACGGTATTCAAAACCGTTTGCAGTGCTGGGACAATGGTATATTTCTTTAGTTTCCAGATTGATACGGTAAAGTCCAGCTCCCATAGCACCTACCCAAAGCTGCCTATGTTTGTCTTCAATGATACTGTATATGCTTTGTGCCGGTTTTTGGTCCTTATCCGGCAGATAGATGTATTCACAGTGTCCGGTCTGAGGATTCAACTTGGCAAGTCCGTCACGGTACGAACCTATCCATAAGTTTCGGTCCGAGTCCTCACAAATGCTCATAACGGTAGAGGATACCGAGTGGCTGATGCCCGGACGTTGCTCAAAATGCGCTTGTTGCTTTCCATCCGGAGCTATACGGTAGATGCCATCATTATCTGTACCTATCCAATAGGAACCGGTATGGTCTTTACATACGGACATGATGCAACAGGAACCGATTGTGTTGTGGGTAGACGATTTATATCCCATATACTTGAAGTTATTACTAACGGGCGGTACTATCATAACTCCTTTTTGGAAGAATCCCAGCCATATATTCCCTTGATTGTCTTTGAGGATGGAGTGTACTTTAGACTTATCAAAGTTGAAACTGGTAATATTGACAGGACTTTCCATTATCTGTTCTTTCTGGATGTTATACACTTTCATTCCGTTCCCATCGGTTCCGATATAGATTTCATCTTGGTTTATGTTATATAGGGTCTTGATAGGTAGCTCCGGGTGCGAAGAACATTTAATGCGGGTGAAGCCGTTTGTTTGAGGATTGTATTTGAATAGTCCGTTTTTCAGGCATCCCACATAGATGTTTCCTGTTTTGTCTTCGCAGATGGAAGAAGGCCACACTATTTCCCCTCCATTCGGATAGTGCGTCATCTTTTGGTTTGTATCTATGCTGTATATTCCTTTGTCATTGGTGATTACCCACAATGTTCCGTTCCGGTCTTCGTAGATCTGGTTGATGAGATAACTTGGAACAAACCCGGGCAGTTGCCTGGCTTCTATGTGTCCTTCTGTGACATTCAGTAAGAATATTCCATGTCCGGATGTCCCTATTAGTATTTCTCCGTTGGCGCGCTCGATAATGGTGGATACATTTACTTCCAGCTTACCTCCTTCTTTGAAGGTCATGGGAATATGGGAGAAAATACCTGTTGCACGGTCGTATGTTTGCAGACCGTTTAATGTGCCTACAAAGAAAGTTCCTTTCTTGTCTTCAAAAAGGACGCGGACATAATTGTTTTGCAGGGAATGTTCATCGCAGAAGTCATGTTTGTATACACTGAATTTGGCACCATCGTATCGGTTCAGTCCGTCTTCAGTCGCTATCCATATAATGTCTTCTTTGTCCTGATAGATACTGTTGATCATGCTGCTTGATAACTCATTGTCCACAGTAAAAAGTTTACCTGTTTGCCCGTAGCATAAAACGGATAAGAATAGATATAAAAGACAGATTGCTGTTTTTTGTCTCATCATGGTATATTGTTTGTGTTGACAAAATTACAAAAAAAACTCAATAACGTAACATTGCACTATGAGAAAAGGAAGGACTTGTTTCACCGGAAATTTATATTTGTTTCACCGAATTAAACTTATAGTTTATTGGCTTTGAACTATAAGTTTATTCCTATTAAACTTATGGTTTATCCCTATTAAACAAGTGGTGTAATATAAACAAGTGTGGCAGAGAGGAGTGAAGAGTGATATCTTTTGCCCCTTTCTGCCACACTTGTTTATGCCTTTTTTATCTGTTTTTATTCAGCAGTTCTTTGGTGGGACATTCATAGTTGCTGATGGGGAGATGTATTTTCTGCAAGTCTTTCAATTCGTGTATAGGGCGTTCTATCTCGTAAGGTATGGGCATGCTTGAGAATTTCTGGAAATAGAGAAGGCAGGCGTCTTTCCACCAAACAGCATCGCGGGCCTGTATCTTCAAGGCGGACTGTACTTCATGGAAACGTTCTGCGTCAATGTATTTTTCGGCGGCATCCCATATCTTCTGAAAGTCTCTGACTTGTCGGACTCCATTGTCGTAGTGATAGCAGAGTTCGTCCCATAGAATGCGACCGCTTTTCATGCGGTAGTTCCAGGGCACATGGTGGAACCATAGGAGATATTCTTCGGGACAAGTGCTGATGTTGTCGTATTGCTTAGACAGGTTTTCCGGATATTGTGCAACGGCATTGCTTCCTTTGCTACTGCGGTCGAAACCAAGCCCTTGTTTGTCTGCTCTGTGATAGTAGGATGGAAGCCAGTCCGGGCGGGCGCCGGGGATGTTGCACCAAGGCTCGGGACCGTAATGATGTCCCCATGCGAAAATGTGATGCAGACCAAGGGGCATCATATAGTTTACCACAGCCTCGTGGCTGTCGAGCATCATCTTCTTTAGTTGGGCATTGATGTCCGAGGGCTGGAAGTCAAAAGTTTGCTTTAGCCATTCATCAGCAATGTTTTCGGAAGATAAAGAGGGTTGCCATGATAGGCGTCCGAAAGCATACCAGTTGGCTTGTGCAAAGGTGTGACCGCACCAGTTGGTATCTGTACCTATATTGGCAACACCGGCCACTGCCTTTAAAGAAGCGGGTGTTACGAATTCAAAGAATTCTTTCCACATCGGGGCCAAATAAGCAAGATGATTGGAGTGTCCCAGGTATTCCTGTGTCATTTGGAACTCTACCATTAGTGGTGTATGTTGCATCGCACTGAACAATGGACTGTACGGTTCGCGGGGTTGGAAATCTATTGGTCCGTTCTTCACTTGGACGATGACATTGTTGCGGAACTGTCCATCCAAGGGCTCAAACTCCAAATATGCTTGTTTGGCACGGTCGGCATCGGAAGGGCTGTATACAAAAGCGCGCCACATAACGATACCTTTGTAGGGCTTCAATGCGTCTGCCAGCATGTTGGCGCCTTCGGCATGGGTACGTCCGAAATCGCAAGGACCAGGCTGTCCTTCCGAATTGGCTTTCACCAGAAAACCGCCGAAGTCGGGGATGATTCGGTAGATTTCCTTAACCTTGTTTTTCCACCAGCGGATAACTTTTTTGTCAAGAGGATCGGCAGTGCTCAGACTGTCGAGAGCCATAGGGGATGCAAAATTAACGGAGAGGTACACACGTAGTCCGTATGGGCGGAAAATATCTGCCAATGCTTTTACTTTCTGCAGGTATTCGGTAGAAAGAATTTGGGGTGAAGCATTTACGTTGTTCAGTACAGTGCCGTTGATGCCGATGGAAGCATTGGCGCGGGCATATTCCTTATATCTGTCGGACAGGGTATTCGGCAGTTCTTCCCAATTCCAAAGCGATTGTCCTGCATAACCGCGTTCTACGGTACGGTCCATATTGTCCCAATGGTTGAGGATGCGCAGGCTGTAGGCGGGATTCTCTGTTGTTTGAGTCGCAGTGACGTTTTGTCCGGTCGCTTGCATCCTGAGCAGGTGATAGGCAGCATAGAGTAATCCTGTCTCGGTGGGAGATGTGAGCGTGATTTTGTTATCTTCATGTCGGATGCGGAAACCTTCTGGTTGCAGTTGTTTGTCCCTTTGTATAACGAGCCGGACAGGGGCTCCTTTCCATGCCTGATGCAACTCCTCGACAGCTATGTTTAGTGTAGGCGATTGGTGGGGAGCGGAAATTTCTGCATGGGCATTGGCAGGCAGTCGAAGCCACAAATGGCTACCGTTTTCGGCAGCCATTTGGGTAACGAATACTATTGCGATATAGAAAAGCGAAAATATTCTGTATTTCATGTTATTAGGATTACAAATTGATGAGTGGTCTCTATGCCGCGTATGTTAGCGGTATAAAGGCATCTCGGTGTATTGGATTATTGTCCTTCAATAGTAATTATTTTGCCATTGGCATCATATTCCAGCTCGCAAACTTTCAGACTGCGGAGCCATGTCTTTCCATTGGAAGGCACACAGTCGTGGTGGAATAGATACCATTTTCCTTTATACTCTACAATGGCATGATGCGTGGTCCAACCCACTACCGGAGTGAGAATGACACCTTGGTAAGTGAAAGGTCCGTAAGGATTGTCACCGATGGCGTAACATAGGCGGTGGGTATCGCCGGTGGAGTAGGAGAAATAATATTTGCCGTTGTATTTGTGCATCCAGCTGGCCTCGAAGAAACGGCGTTCATTGTCACCTCCTGTCAGAGGTTTGCCGTTTTCATCCAAGATGACAACAGCTTTCGGCTCTTCTGCAAACTCCAGCATATCTTTGCTGAGTTTGGCCACACGGGCGGGAAGAGCCTGTTCATTACCTTCGGGTAAAGCGGCACATTCCAAAGCTTTATTGTCGCGATAGCGTTGCAGTTGGCCACCCCACAAACCGCCGAAATACATATAGAAATCACCGTCTCCATTATCCAGGATGGCAGGGTCGATACTGTAACTGCCTTTCATCGGGTTGGCTTGGGGAATGAACGGTCCTTCCGGATTGTCACTGATAGCCACGCCGATACGGAAAATATCATTTTGGTCTTTCAAGGGGAAATACATGTAATATTTTCCGTCTTTCTGGGCTACGTCACAGTCCCATAGCTGACGGCCTGCCCAAGGTATGTCCTCTATCTGAAGGACTACTCCATGGTCTTTGATTTCGCCGTTCATAATATCATCGGTGGAAAACACATGATAGTCTTTCATGTTGAAATGATCGCCATTGTCGTTTTCTTCGATGCCGCTTTCCCAATCGTGGCTGGGGTAGATGTAAACTCTGTTGTTGAAAACATGTACGGCAGGATCTGCCATATAATCTCCCGGAACTAAGTATCTCATTTCTTTTTTCATGGTGAATCAGAATTTAGTTATAAGTTATTGAATTATTTTTTTATAGAAATTGAATTATTACTTGTCTGTTTTTAAACAGTTGTGAGTCTTTAATAATCTGCTTTGCTTCTTCGTTCTTTCAGTTCGGCCTGCATGTGTTCGTTATACTCTTTGGTTATGGGGTAGAAGTAGAGTGCAATAACACCTACAAAGAATGTCGCAGCAGGAATCAAACTGGATGAAAGCACGATACCTTGGATGGCAGAGTCTACCTGCTCCGTTCCTGCTCCTGATACATAACCGAAACCGGAAAGAAGGAAACCCAGTATGGCGCTACCGATGCCTAAACCGGCTTTCAGTGCAAAGACAACTCCGGCAAAGACGAAGCCAGTGGCACGTCGGTGATTGACATATTCTGAATGGTCGGCTACATCGGCAATCATAGCCCAAAGCAGAGGTACTGTCGGAGCATATGCAAGGCTCTTGAGGAAGTTCAGCACAAACATAGTCTCTACATCGGTTTCGTTGGGGAAATAGAAGAAGGCTGTGAATAGTGCGGTTAGTGCAAGGCAAATGATGAATACACGTTTCTTTCCGTAACGGTTTGCCAGAAAATTGGAAAGTAGGATTACGCCAAAGAACTGAACCAATGCACCCAACATGTTGAATACGCCAAAACCTACCTCGTATGCTTTATCCGGACTGCTGACTATTAATCCGAAGGCATTTAATATACTGTATCCTATTCCGTCTCCGGCTTCAGTGGCAACTAAGCCTATCTTGTCAAGAAAGGCATAAAGCGCACCGGCGTCTACATAGTTCTCAAAATAGTAATTCATTGCGCTTCCCCACATGGCAAGGGTAGTAAATATAAATAATGTCAGAATGAACATAGCCCGCCATGGTATGTTCTTGAAAACATCCTTGATATCTTGTTTGGTATCTGTCTTTTGGTTAGTCGGCGGTGTAATACGTTCACGTGCGGAGAAGAAAGTAATGATGAGGAATATCAGGCCGATGACAGCAAATAATGATATTGTGCAAAGCCATCCATGTCCTTTGTCACCAGATTCACCGGTAAACTTGCTGACTAATGGCAGTGTTAAGCCTTGTACAATGAATTGTGCGATAGTGGCTGCTACAAAACGTATACTGGTAATGCTGTTACGTTCTTTAATGTCACTTGTCATAACTCCTCCCAGTGAAGCATAAGGAGTGTTATTGAATGAGTACAAGGTCATTAATAAAGTGTAAGAAATTGTTGCGTACAGAGCTACAAGTCCTTTGTCTTCAATGCCCGGATTGTAAAATGCCAAAATGTAAAACACCATGAAAGGTAGAGCTGTCCAAAGAACCCATGGGCGATATTTACCCCATTTGGACTTTGTGCGGTCGGACAAAATTCCCACCGTTGGGTCTACAAAGGCATCTACAATACGCGCTAATAGCATTACACTACCAGCTACAGCTCCTTCCAGACCAAATACGTCTGTATAGAACTTAGTCTGGTAAATCATCATCATTTGGAACACAAAATTCGCTGAACAATCTCCGAGGCTATAACCAATCTTTTCGGCTATGGACACTTTTTGGTTAAGTGTATTCATTCTATTAAATTTTTATTAGTTGGATCATTATCAAAAAAAGGTGTATCATTGTTTTGTGCTGTTCAATACACTTTCTGCTGCACGTTTGCCTAAGGTTTTTTTGTCAAGAGGGTGAATATCATTCCACTCTCCCAGGTCACTGTTACGTATGAGATAAGTATTGAAGTTGATAGCGGCTGCTTTGGCTTGTTCCTGGCGCATTTCTGCCCAAGCTTTCCGTCCTTCAAGATTATCTTTCGACAGAAAATCGGCTAACTCTACGATATGGAAAGGCAGTCCGGGCTGGTTGAATGTACGGCGCCAATCAGCAATCATTGCTGACAAGAGTGCAACATATTCATTTCGGCGTGATACGTTTGATTCACCTTGATACCATAGCACTCCCCGTATGGAATAGTTCTGCAGTGGAGCTATCATGGCATTGTATAAGCATACCGGTTTGTACCAGAAGAACATCATCTCCGGAGCGGGTGGCATGGGAGCTCCTAACCGGTATTTCCATTTTTGTTTCAGATTGATTTCTTCGTTGTCGCAGATAATTTTGTATGGTTTTTCTTGTACGAAACTCGGTTGTCCACCGTTGCTGATAATGCGGACGGTTATATTGTTTTTTCCGGATTTCAATATACCGGCAGGTATCCGGTATATACGGGGAGGATATTGATAGCTGGTGGTTCCGACAAATACTCCGTTTACATATACGGAATCGGCATCGACAATACAGCCTAAGCGCAAGGTAGCTTCTTTGCCGTTCCATGATTGCGGTATCTCTATGTCTTGGCGCAGCCAATGGGAACCGCCAATCGGGTTCAGGCCATTATTACCCCATGATTGTGAAAACATATTTACCGTTTGCCAATTGTTATCATCATAATTGGTTGCATACCAGGGAGTGGATTCGTGCAGGCCTGCATCACTGCGATAGAGAGATAGGTTCCAACGATAGAAGTTTTCAGCCTCTAATTTCTTGATATGGCTGCAATAGGCATCATCTTCATACAAGCGTTTGCTATTGATATATAAGGGAAACTCCTTCAATCCTTCTTCACTTATCCATGCTTCTACAGGAGTACCTCCCCAACTGGAATTGATGAGTCCTACTGGTATACCAGTCTTTTCGTACATTTCTTTGGCGAAGAAATAGGCAAGAGCGGAGAATTCCATCACATTTTTTTGCGTTAGCGTCTTCCAGCTTGTTGCGGACATCTCCTCTTGAGGTGCGTGAAAATTGTATTTCCGGGGTATGAGGATCTGTCGTATTTTCTCATTGTTGTAGTTTAGTATCTCATTAGAAAACATATCCATTACCCTTTTCACTGGCAGTTCCATGTTTGATTGTCCTGAGCAGAGCCATACATCACCTACTAAAATGTCATTCAGTTTGATGTCATTGATTTGCATTAGGAAAGGACCGCCTGCTTTCAGCGGTGGCAGTGTAATGCTCCATTGTCCGTTGGCATCAGCGGTAGCATGATAGCTCTTTTTCTGAAACTCTATGGTGATATTTTCGCCTGCATCCGCTGTACCCCATACTTTGACAGACTGTTCGCGTTGCAGTACCATTCCATCTGAAATTAAAGCAGGCAACTTTACCTTTGCATCTGCCCATGAGGTAGCGCAAAGGTAAAGTAGCACTGCCACTCCTAACCTGATTTTATCATAAACCAAACTTTTCATATTTTTCCATCATATTGCCAAATTCAAATGAATCTGTCATGTTTATTGATATTCGTACAATTGTACATGTAATATTTTGAACTCTCCTACAGGAATGCGTACGTGGCGTCCTTGATGATTCTGGTCTCCATTGAGTCGGCGGACATAATGGAGTTTACCATCTTTGTCTACTTTGACTTCATCCACGTATCCAATGCCACAACGTTTTCCTTTGAACTTGTGGTGTTTCGTTTTTATTTGGTCGTTTCCCAAAGCAAATCCGTCTTCCCCCAATTGTTTTTGTTTTTCAATCGTTTGCTTTTCTGAGGTTTTGCTAAATTCCAATACGATGCCGCTACCGGCTACGACATATTCATTTTTAGAGAGTTTTAATAAAATGCCGCCGCCTTCGGGCCATATACTGCCATTTGTTGCACGTGGATCCCAAGGGAGAGTGAAGAAGTGCCGGGCAGTTATGGTTAAATCATCATCTATGATGATGCGTTCTTTGTTTTCATTGTCAAAAAGCAACCCTTTCATTAATCCTTTACCTTGATATTTAGTGAGTAAAGGCATTAATTCCTTTAATTTGGCATAGCTTTGGACTAATGGTGATTTAGGAGAGTCGGAACCATCTTCTATTGAAAAAGGACTAATGCCAATGGCATCGTGTTCGCCAAAAATATAAAAAGCCCGGATACTATTATCATCTGTCAGACGAATCTCCGGAATGAACAAAGGATTGTTGTGCAATTTATATTGTGCTACCCAGTCTGTGAATCCATTATCATACAAGTCGGGTGCAAGAATATCGATGCTGGGTGCTCCACAATGCCATACATCAATTAAATGTGCCAAAGGACCGGCAGAGGGATATTCACCCGGTTTGTGTCCTCGGCTGTTCATTGCCGCATTGACATATAGCGGGATGTTATAAATGGAACGGGCTGTTTGTGCCAGTCCTTCCACATATTTTGCATAGTGCCATGCCATGAAGATTTCATCGGTGTAGATGTCTGCCCCAAATACTTCTTGCCAATTACCTTGCTTTTTACATCCTTGACTTTCCCATTTATCTAACATTTGCGGATGAAGCGCTTTTTTGTTTTTTTGCAGATAGGTCATGAATTCAGCCGGTATAGGAGCGTTGAATGCTTTATTGGCTTCATGTGAATAATCACGCGCGTCTTCCAACATGCCGATTTCATTTTCTATTTGTATCATGATCACTGTGCCTTCCTTTTTATCAACCATTGCTATATGTTGCATCCATTGGGAAAACGCACGTTGATCAGCTTTATATACAGCTTCGGAAAAAGCGCTGGCTATTTCAAGTGGCTTGCCGCTTTGGGTATATGCACGTGGATATTTTTTGTGGTTTTCTTTAAACCATAAGGGTGCGTAGCAACTCATTGAGTTTTTCCAGGCGCCAAACCATAAAAATATAATCTTGAGATCGTTCTGTCGTGCTTGTTGCAGTACTTTATCTGTAAGTGTGAAGTCGAATTGTCCTTCAATCGGTTCTATCAGCTCCCAATAGGCAGGAACCAATACTGTGTTCAGCCCCATTCTCTTAAGTTTCGGGAAAATACGTTCGATATCTTGCGGACAAGCAGCAGATGAATTGCCTAATTCTCCTCCTAATATAAGGAAAGGCATTCCATGTACAACAAGTTGAGTGGCGGTTCCTTGTCTTTGTAAAAAACTATTTTGACCAATGATGTATTCGAAGGCTAAACAGTTTAAAATTAAAAATAGAATTAATTTCTTCATATAGTTCTCAAATAGGCTGCTTGATGAAACTTTACAAAGGTAGTCAACAGCTTTTTAATTTACTTTGGAATATGTATCACAAAACTTGTTGTATGTTACATCTTTTGTTTTATATGTTACATTCTTTGCTATGATATGTCTTATTGGTCGTTTTTAGGCTTTATGAAGCATTTGGATGCGGTCTTAAAGAATGCTGTTATTTTGAAATCGAAACATGGATTTTTAAATTTTGGAAAAAATGGCAGAATTTTACCGTTACTATATGACAATATATTTTGTGACTTGAGGCACTGATCTGATGATTTTTGATAGGATTGTTACATAGAAAAAAGAAAGGGTAACATTGGAAGCGAACTTGTAATCCCAATAGAAGAAAGTGTAACATATTTACTAATCCGTATAAGAAGGATTTTTTAAATTTGACCTGTAAATAATTCTAGTATAAATTATGAAAAGAATATTTTTTATTGTTAGCCTTATTTTGTTGGTTTGTACGGCTTCGCTGCCGCTTTCGGCTAAAGTCAGACTTCCTCGTTTGGTAAGTAACAAAATGGTGTTGCAGCGTGATATGGAATTGAAAATATGGGGCTGGGCTTCTCCCGGAGAGAAAGTAACCGTACGTTTTCGTGGAAAGCATTATAATACTGAAGCTGATGCGAAGGGGAATTGGTTGGTCCTCCTGCCACCGCAGCAGCCAGGAGGTCCTTTCCTTTTGGAAGTGAATGAACTTGTTATTCGTGATGTTCTGGTCGGGGATGTTTGGCTTTGTTCCGGTCAGTCCAATCAGGAAACTCCTATTGAACGTCTTACGGAAATGTTTCCTGAAATCAATGTATCTAACAATCACATGATACGGCATTATAAAGTACCTACTCAGAATTCAGTGGAAGAACTGAAAGATGAAATTGCGGGAAATGCCGGGTGGTATTCAGCCATAGCTTCCGATGTGTTGAACTGGACCTCATTGGCATATTTTTTTGCTCAAGAGGCATACAATAAATATAAAGTGCCTGTAGGTATGTTGGTTTCCAGTTTAGGAGGCTCTGCCATAGAAAGCTGGATAAGTCAGGAACATCTGAAAACATTTCCGGAGCTTCTTTTTGATAAAGCTGCTTTGGACAGTATGAAATTGGCACAGCAAGATAAGGGAGCAGGCTGTTGGCAACAGAAGAATTTTGATGACACAGATTGGGCAACAATGGATGTGCCGGGATACTGGCAGGAGAATGGCATTCGTACAAAAGGTACTGTATGGTATAGAAAAGAGTTTCGTGTTCCCGATTCGATGGTGGGAAGACATGCGCGCCTTTATATGGGAAGGATGGTTGACAGTGATTCTGTCTTTGTAAATGGAACTTTCGTTGGTTTTACTTCCTATACTTACCCTCCTCGTAAATATGATATTCCGGCAGGAGTTTTGACACAAGGTGAAAATGTGATAGCCGTAAGGCTTACTGCTAATTCTTCCAATGGCGGTTTTGTTAAAGATAAGAAATATAAGATTGTAGGAGATGATGCAGAAGTAGACCTTACTGGTACATGGAAGTATAAGGTAGGTATTAATCTGGATGAAGTGATGAAATATAACGGGAAGCTTAAGAATCTTAAGAAGGCTGGTTCCGGACTCTATAATGGAATGATCTATCCGATTAGCAATTATCAGGTGAAAGGGGCCATTTGGTACCAAGGTGAAAGTAATTCCGGTCGTTCGCAGACATATGCTTCTTTATTGGAGGCTTTGATTCAGAACTGGCGGGAACTTTGGAAAATGCCTGATATGCCTTTCTTACTGGTGCAATTACCCAATTATATGGAGAAAAGTGATAAACCTTCCGATAGTGGATGGGCAAGAATACGTGAAGCCCAGTTTAAAACAGCATTGAATGTACCACATACTGCATTGGCGGTAACTTATGATGTGGGCGAATGGAATGATATACATCCTTTGAATAAGAAAGCGGTTGCACAGCGGCTTTTCCTGGGAGCCCGTAGACTTGTGTATGGAGAAAAAGTTACTGCTTCCGGTCCTTTGTATAAGGAGATGAGAGTGGAAGGGGATAAAATAATTCTGACTTTTACTGAAACAGGTCGTGGACTGACTTGTAAGGGGAAAAAGCTTAAGCATTTTGCTATTGCAGGTGAAGACCGGAAATTTGTGTGGGCAGATGCTGTGATACGTGGCAATAAAGTGGTGGTGAGCAGTGAGTTTGTGAAGAATCCGGTGGCAGTACGTTATGCTTGGAGTAATAATCCTGAGGATGCCAATCTGTACAATAAAGAAGGACTGCTGGCATCGCCTTTTAGAACAGATAATTGGTAATAAGCTATTTGCAAATTACTATTTGAATAATAATTATAAATTAAGAACTAACATGAAAAACAGAAAAATGTTATTGGCAGTGTTGGCAGGCTTGGCTTTAGGCTCCTGCACTACTCGTGTTGCAACGGAAAACAATGCTTCTTTGAAGGGAGTGTTGGGTGATAAATTTTTGGTAGGTGTGGCATTGAATGCTCGCCAATCTTCAGGTGTGGATACTGCGGCAGTTAAGATCGTAAAACACCACTTTAATTCAATTGTTGCAGAGAACTGTATGAAGTGTCAGACCATTCATCCGGAGGAAGACCGTTATGATTTCAGCCAGGCAGATGAATTCGTAAAGTTTGGTGAAGACAATGGAATGTACATAATCGGTCATTGTTTGGTTTGGCATTCTCAACTAGCTCCCTGGTTCTGTGTTGATAAGGACGGTAATAATGTTGCTCCGGAAGTACTGAAGCAGCGGTTGAAAGATCATATTACAACTATTGTCAGCCGCTATAAAGGACGTGTTAAGGGTTGGGACGTTGTGAACGAGGCTATTCTTGAAGACGGTTCCTATCGCAAGAGTAAGTTCTATGAGATCTTGGGAGAAGAATTTATTCCTCTTGCTTTTCAGTATGCTCACGAGGCTGATCCAGAAGCCGAATTATATTATAATGACTATAATATGCATGAAGTTGGGAAGCGTACAACTGTTGTGAAACTCGTGAATGACATGAAATCGAAAGGGCTTCGTGTTGATGCTATCGGTATGCAAGGCCATGTCGGTCTGGATTATCCTTCTTTGACAGATTTCGAGGAGAGCATGCTTGCTTATGCTTCTACTGGAGCTAAGGTCATGATAACAGAATGGGATATGTCTGCATTGCCTACCTTGAAACGTACTGCCAATGTATCCGATACGGTTGCGTATAAAAAGATGCTGAATCCCTATCCGGAGTCTTTGCCCGATAGCGTTTCCAAGCAATGGAACAATCGTATGTCTGATTTCTTAAATCTCTTCATTAAACATTCTGATTTTGTGAGTCGTGTAACTGCCTGGGGGGTAAGTGACGGTGATTCTTGGAAGAATGGTTTTCCTGTGAGGGGTCGTAAGGATTATGCTTTGCTTTTCGATCGTAATTATCAGCCGAAAGATTTTATAAAAAAGATATTGGAATAAACTTTGGGGATGTTTTCAGGACTTTTTGAGAAATAGGTTAGTTATAAACATTGCTTAGGGTTATTGGGAATGCCCTATATAGACAAACACAAAATATTTTATAATAGGGGGTTATCCAACGGATGGCCCCCTTATCTTTGTTTATTGTTACAAGAGAAGGTCTGGAAATGTTCTTAATCCTTTAAAATACCCATGCACAGGATGTTCTGCACATGGGTAAAATGTTTTTAAAGACGTTTGATGATGATAGGCTTGTGATTTTCATCATGGTAAGGCATACCGTAACGATTGGATTTCACTCTGCTGTTCATTAGAGAGTCAATGGGGGTGTTCAAAGGTCTTACACCTGCGGGGAGCTCTTTTTTAGAGAAAGTTTGGAAATAACCTACACAAGCATCTCTCCACCATTCAGCGTCATTCTTCTGAATATCCAGTTTCTCGGATACCTCATTAAAAATGCTTTCGCTGACATAGGGCTTGAGCTTTGCCCATATTTTTTTGTATTCCTCAACTTGTGAGATACCTTTGTCATAGTGCAGGCATATCTCGTCCCAAAGTTCTCTACCAGAAGAAAGCTTATAGTCCCATGGGAGATGGTGGAACCAAAGAAGAAGATTTTCAGGGCAGGTTTCAAGTGAATTGAATTGTGAAGCTAACGGTTCATGGTATTGGTCTACATTAGCAGAACCGTTGCGTGTACGGTCGAATCCCACTCCATTTTTGTCTGCTTTATGATAGAATACAGGCGACCAGTCAGGACGTCTTATACTATTTTCCCATGGACCCGGTCCATAATGCGAACCGCCAAATATATGGTGGAATCCAAGCGGCATCATGTAATTTACGGCTGTCTCGCGGGAACTCATCATCATATCCTTGACTGGGGTAAGAAAATTCTGTTCATAAGCTGTGGATGTTATTCCTTTAGGTTTGATGAAAGTTTGACGTATCCATTCATTTGCAATCTGTTCAGCACTTAATGTAGGGTCCCAGGCAAGGCGGCCGAAAGCATACCAATTGGATTGGGCAAATATGTAACCGCAGAAATTAGGGTCTTGACCGGTATTTGCAACACCTGCAATGGCTTTAACCATTTTTGCTATGGTCGAACCTTTTCCGTCTCTATAAGTATCGCTGTCGAGACATTCTTCATAAGTAGTGCCATGGTAGACGAGATGATTGGAGAATCCTAAATATTCTTGAGTAATTTGGAATTCCATCATCATGGGAGTGTTGTATAACTGTCCGAATAAAGGACTGAAAGGTTCACGTGGCTGAAAATCAATAGGACCGTTTTTGATCTGGATAATGACGTTGTCTGCAAATTGTCCGTCAAGTGATTTGAATTCTTCTACAGCCTGATTGGCCCTGTCGCTGCTGGTAGGGTTGTATACGAAGGCTCTCCACATAATGATTCCACCATAGGGAGCTACTGCTTCGGCAAGCATATTTGCGCCGTCGGCGTGGGTCCGGCCATAATCTTGCGGACCAGCCTGCCCTTCGGAATTTGCCTTTACGAGAAAGCCGCCGAAATCGGGAATGGCAGTGTAGATTTCAGCTGCTTTATTTTTCCACCACTGACGTACCTTTGGATCAAGAGGATCTCCTGATTTTAATCCGTCAAGAGTGACAGGACTTGTCCATTTGATGGAGAGGTAGGTGGTGATGCCATATTCTCTGAGTATGTTGGCTATTTGAGCTACTCTTTCGATATGTTCTTTGTCCAAGATAAGGGGATTGGCATTGACATTATTGAGGACTGCACCGTTCAATCCCACAGATGCACAGAGTTCGCCATAGTGGTGGATTCTCTCAGTGGGAATTTCTTTTGCTGTCCATTCCCACATGGATAGTCCGGCATAACCTCTTTCTACAGTATCATCAAGATTGTCCCAATGGTTGAGAATACGGTATTCGTAATATGGTTTTTCATGAATATCCAGACCGGCATCTGCTTTACCGAGAACCTCTGCCCTTTGCAGGGCATATACTCCATAACGGATTGCTGCTTGTGAACCGCCATCAATATAGCGTTTGCCATTGGCATCGTAAATGTGATACTCTTCTTTGGAAAGAGTACTGTCTATCCGGGTCTCAACCGAAGCCAGCACTTCTTTATAGCTTCGTCCGTTTGCAAGCCAAAGCATGGTTTCATCTTGGTCTATAGGCTCGGGAGTATTACATGCCGAAAAATTCAGTATGGAAAAAACTATGATAATAAAAGTTTTAATGTTCTTCATATAAGTATTTATTTAATAGACATTATATAGATTAATTTGTTATATGACTCATTTTGTGACTGATTCTAAAGTTGTGTAATCCACAAGCAATAAGAATCACCATATCTTCGAAACCGAATTTATGGCATCTGAATC
>NZ_JACOOD010000062.1:0-18092 GCF_014287405.1 Bacteroides sp. NSJ-48
TATAATTGGAATATAGCAACTTGTTGCCAAATGCATGAGGAAAAAGCAGCATAGCCAAAAGAAAATATAGCAGAACTTAAAATATAAATGAGGTTGTGCCAACGTTTTGACACAACCTCCAATCTGCATTATCCGGCAGATTTTAGTTCTAAATACTCACGGTAACAGATTATTTTCCTTTAAGTAAATTTTATATCCTTCATAGTTATTGGTTCCCTTCTTAAAGGTAACCCAACTGAAGTTGGTGATGTGTTCTGTAAAGAGACCTGCCACCAACAACTGTTCTTTCAATTCAGCCCAATCTTTCGCCTTATAAGGAACATTCGGACAGTTACAGCTTTTGAAAGATTCGATATCCACACCAAATATAACCCCATTCTCATCACAAGCTTTTTTAACTTCAGCATACCAGTTAGGCAAATCCACATCAAAGTCAACCAAACAACGGCCACCAATATCTTGTAAATAAAGATGGTCAATATTCGGAGTCTGTTTGAAAATACGTCCGAACCATTGTCCACAAAGATCAGCCGGCAAACCTCTCCATAAAGCAGGAGCAATAGATACTGGCTTATTGGATTTAGTCTTGATATAAGAAGCAACACCTTCCAAATACTTAGCCAGCATAGAAAGTGCCGGTTCTTGTTGCCATCCTACCGGATAAGAACCATCATGGAATTCTTCGGTGATGTACCAACCTACCAGACAAGGATTGTTTCCAAATTGTTCATAAACCTCATCAAACAACATCTTATTCCGTTCTGCATTGATGTTGTATTTAGTAGGATCAGTAGGGTCGGTCTTGCTATAATCACCCGGATACAATCCCAAAATGATTTTCATACCATTGCGTTCAGCAGCTTCAAACATTTTATCGATGATGTCACACTTCACTTGTACCCAGGGCAAATTAGTGTTCTTATAGAAAGATACATTGGTTTCATCATGATTACCGGTAAACTGCTGAGAATACTGAATAATCCACGTATCAATACCCACTTCTTTACTATCTCTAAATTGCTGATCCCAATCTTCATTCTCATACGCATCTTTATTCAACTGAATAAAAATACTTGAGAACTTAGGTGTACCTCCCTTTAATTCATAAGAGGTGAGCTGCTCCAAGTTATCAATTTGGCATTCTCCTTCCCAAGCCTTGCCGGAAGTATTTTCAATTTCAATACGGAAGCCCTCGTTGCGATTCATGAGCAGCGTATCAGATTGGGTACCTTCACCCTTCTTGTACAATTTAAATGCACTATAAGGCATAATCAAACGAGTCCAACCATCTTTCAACAAAATTTCAGTATCTTCATAAGCAAAATAAGACCAACGTCTGCGAGTGTAATCGTGAGGAGCTTCTGCGCTAAATTGCTTTTCGTCTTCCATAATGATAAAACGGAAAGTAGCATTCTGATTATGGCGGTTACCTTTTACCCAAATGGATAATCCTAGGGGATGGAAAGACAAGTCTACACGATAATCACCCCAACGCTGCTGAAAGTAAACCTTTTCAGGTGTACCGTCTTCGGATTGTCCTGTAAAGTTATACATCAGCTTAAAGCTGCCTGCCCCTTCTTTGGGGTCATCTCCTAATTCATAATCCAAGTAAGCTTTGCCAGCTTCTTTATCTGGATTAGAAATATCATAAATCTCACAAGCTAATTCATCATAAGGGTTAATAGACTTCACAGCCTTAGTATGATTGATAATCTGTTGTTTCTCTAGAATCAAATCATAACCATCGATTCTATATCCTTTATGTATGTCATCACTGCAGGATACAAATGCCAAAAACAGTGCTGATATTGATAATAAAAATGATCTTTCCATAATTGAATTTTCAAACTGTTAATTACATGTTTCATTTATAAGAAATACTTCTCGCAGTATTCAACCATTCCTAAAGCATAACATTCGCTATGCTTTAGGAACTGGCACTAAATACTATTGCGGATAATAATTCATCTTATACATTCTGATTCTTGACTCGTTTGTATCATAGCCAACAATAGTAGATGCAATATAGATATCATATCCTGTAGAAGTGGCTTCCTTATAGACTGCAATATCTCCCCAACGATTATAGTTGGTAGGTGCAATCTCATCACCACTGAACAAACAGAATTTATCGTAACCATCATCTTCCGGAGAAAGTTCCATCATGCTACGCTTAGTAATTTCAAACACCTTAACTCTGGCATTTGCCCAAGCTGTATAACCTTGTTCTATGAATGCTACAAATACATCATTGTTTACAGTAAACACCTTAAAGTCCAAAATCTTATAGGCATGACTTTGAGGATTCATCTCGGTAACTTCCATATACGGTGAGAAGATGTGAAAACGACTACCCTTCTTACCTTCTTGTGTTTCATCATCTTCATCTGCTGTAGAAGGGGAATAGAATGACAAATAATGATCGGAATCATCATCCAATGAAGCACGTTGTACTTGAGCACGATCCCAGTTACCACCAGCAGGTCCGTAACGCAATGTGTTCGGTTGATTAGCAGGAGTTACCAATTCTCCATCCTGCAATTCCCAATAATAAATAGTCATCATTCCTGGAGCCATACCATAAATAAATGCTTTACCTGAAGTTACATCTCCTATAACGCTGAATTCATAACCCAAATCATCCGGACAACCATCCCCTGCTGTATAATCCAGCAACAATATGTGTTCTTTCTTGGTTTCATCATAATAATATACCATAAATCCAGCACCATACGTATTATCACGAGCGGTCACCAAATGACCGGCATCGTCAGTATCAGCTTTCATCATAAATGAGCGAGCTGCCTCGATAGTAGTAACTGAAGAACCTGTCTTCATATCATAACGATAAATCTTTCCATCGTACTCTTGTACATTCAATCCCTGAGCATTGATAGCCAAACCAGTGATATTACGGCTAACAATATTCAACTCAACGGCATTTTTATCCCACAACTTACTGAAGCGTGTTTTCGGAGGCGTGGGTAAAATTCGAATCGTATTGTGATGTTTATTACCATTTACATCAATAACAGTAACAAATACAGGATTGGTGAAATCTGTTTCGCCTTTAAATGGATTTTCCATATAACAGTTGTGTTCCAGACTCACTGTACACATCAAACGAGTCAAATCCAAAGGAGCGTCATCTGTAGTAGGCACCTTTACTGTGATTTCTTCATTTTCCTCATAAGGACCTTTCTTTGTAGCCGAATATTCTGCAGGATTACCCGGAATCTTAATAGTAACATTCAACAAACCATTGACTTGATCTGTTCGTCCTTCAGCCAAATCAGGAGACTCACAAGAAGCCAAGGCTCCTATAAACAGACATGCTAATATCGTAAGTTTATTCAATAATTTCATAACCTTAAATTTAATTATTTCCACTCATCAAATTGTTCACATGCAGTGTTCTGTTGCAATTCCGACAACGGAATAGGAAAACGATTGTATTTTTCCAAATATACACGCGTAGAACCGGCATCACAATCCACTACTTTATATTCATAAGTACCTTCACTAGTCTTGGTGGGTTTGATTCCCTTCATATGAACATCATTCAGCAATGTTGTACCCAATCCCCAACGGCGGATATCCCAAAAGCGATGTCCTTCAAAAGCCAACTCAATCATTCTTTCATGACGAAGCAATTTCATAAACTCAGTCTTGTTCTTAGCAGATTTTGCAGGCAAATCAACTCTGGCACGCACTTCATTCAAGGCCTCCAATGCTGCAGGAATATCCCCTTGTTCTGCCATAGCTTCTGCATAAATCAACAAGACTTCAGCATAACGCATATAGTAATACGTCAAGTCCGTTGCTCTTATGCCATTCTTAGGTAAATTCTCATCAAACAACTTGCGCATATAATAACCAGTACAGGTAGTACCACCTCCTAATGCATAACCATCGTTACATCCCTCATAGGTATAAAGCGTTTGCCCCTTCCAAGGTGCACCGTTATAAAGAATCGATGCATAGAAACGCGGTTCACGACCTACATACGGATTCGCTTTCATTGTAGGATCAGACCAACTGAACTCACGTCCATCTGCCATTTCGTAAGCAGATACCAAATCCTCAGTAGGACTGGCTTCTGCATAACCTCCATCGCTGGGTGGACAATAAAAATAATCAAACGAATAGTCCATCTCATCATCATAAGAATAACCACATTCTATAATACTTTCATTATTATCTACACGCGCACTTCTTCTGTTCATGAACAATTCACCGTAACCTTTATCTGGACGGCTAGGATTCTTATACAAAGCATAACCTAACTTCTTCACTTCCAAAGCAGCATCGGATGCATCTTTCCAACGTTGCGCATAAAGCATGGCACGAGCCAACATTCCCCAAGCTGCACCTTGAGTGACACGTCCAGTATGAGTAGCTTCTCCCCAAGGATCTTTGGTAGCATCATCCCAACGCTTGGGCAGATATTTCGCAGCAAACGTCAAGTCTTCATAAATGAAATCCCAACATTCTTCAGGAGTACAACGAGCATGGTTCTTTTCTCCCATTACCGGAAGTTCCTTATGCAAGATAAAGCTGGCACCAAATCTTTTAGCCAAATCAAAATTCACTAATGCACGGAAAAAACGGGCCTCAGCCTCAGCTTCATTAGCTATGCTCTCTGGAAAATTACCTCTATGTTCTGCCAAGTTATGCAAGAATCTACAGCAAGATAGTTGCCATGTATGACGGTTATCCCAATTATTGAAAGGATTAGCGGCAGGAGTAATCGGAGCAGATCCAAAAACAAACAGGTTTTCTGAATCACGTGGCCCATTCATCTTTAGAATATCCGTACATGCATCATTCTCTACCTCACTTCCGTAATAACCTCCAATCAACGAATAAAAGCCATTTAAATTTAAACGTAAATTGTCAACATTTGACCAAGCTACATCCTCTGAATAACTATCCGTCAAAATTGGGTCGATATTACACCCCATCAATGACAGCATTGCGAATGCAGTAACAGCAAGAATTTTATTTTTTGATTTCATTTTCTTCATTTTTAGAATGTAACATTTAATCCCAATTCATACGTACGTTGTTGTGGATAGTATCCTTGATTAACACTCGGCATTTCAGGATCCAAATGCTTCAAATGGGAAAATGTTAACAAGTTACCACCAGAAACATAAAAACGTACTTTTTTAATGCCTGCCGGTGTAACCCATTGAGATGGCAATGTGTAACCAATCTGCATACTTTTCAAACGTATGTAGGTACCATTTTCCACCCACCAAGAAGACATTTTACCACCATTATCCCGTGAAACAATACCCAAACGAGGATATTCTGCATCCGGATTATCAGGACGCCAAGAGTTTTCCACCAAATAGTAAGGAGTATTACCATCACAATAAAAAGGTTTTGTATAGAAAGTATTATCGTAACCTACATTCGCATACATTCCACAGAGATTCACATCAAACAAAGCCGCACCTTGCCACAACATAGAGAAATCTATACCTTTCCACTCAGCTCCGATATTTAAACCAAACATCATTTCCGGTGTACTACTACGACCGATGGGTACTCTATCCTGATCATAGGTAATCTTACCATCACCGTTGATATCTTTCAGTTTAATATCACCAGGAAGTGTAGGACCATAAACTGCGCTGTGTGCAATTTCTTCTTCCGTCTGGAACAAACCTTCTGCTACAAATCCCCAATACTCACCCATCGGACGTCCAGTACTACGCATATAATTAGGTACATTAGGATCTTCTGTCATTTTTAAAATCTTATTACGTGCCCATGAAATGTTACCACGAACATTGTAGCTAAAATTTTTAATACAATTATGGTGTGTCAACACCAATTCAAAACCACGATTATCATGAGAGCCATAATTCGTATAAGCAGGATAATAATCTCCCAAAGAAGGTGGGAAGCTGGCAGACTGCGATTCCAATGAACGGGTTGTCTTCATGTAGAACACATCTAATTCTACCCCCAACAGGCCATTCCACATACTTGACTCAATACCCACATTATACGTATCTGTCAACTCCCATTTCAATAAGGGGTTAACTGGACGACTGATACCCAAATACTTTTGAGGTGTATTACCGAACAAAACAATAGGGTCTGTAGACAAACTAGCGGTTGAAAAATAAGTCATTGTATTACTAATAGCTCTATCACTACCCAAACGTCCTGCCGATGCGCGAATCTTCAAATTTTCCATAAAAGGAACGGCTTCCTTAAAAAAGTCTTCTTGAGAAACACGCCATCCTACAGAGACACCGGGAAATACACCCCATCTGTACTTCTTAGGCAAGGCCGTCGAAGCATCGATTCTACTTGTTATTTCCAATAAGTACTTATCATCATAAGAATAATTCAAACGCAAAACATAACCGGCACGTTTATCTATGCCATGACCACCCTTCACCAAATTATCGTTAACTTTTTGTCCCCATGACATATCCATGATATCGGTAATAGGAAAATCTTCTCTACCCGCTGATAAACTTGAAAATTTAGAATTTGTAAATTCATACAAAAACAAACCAGATACAGCATGTTTCCCGAAGTTATTAGCGTATTCAATCGCTGGCTGAATGGTATATTCCTCTGTTTCAGTAAACCACTGGTTCAAGGACGCTGTACTAGCAATTCTGCCTTTTTCAACCCCCCAACTACGAGTACTTTGATTCCAACAATTCAAATCATAAGGCAAAAAATATTTCTTACGCATAGCATAATGCTTCACATATGAACCATTCAACTTCACACTTAATCCTTTAACTGGCAATTGCCACTTCATAGAGACATTTCCTTGGAAATAAGTTTTCTTATTAGTATTCTTACCAGAAAGGTCACGAGCGGCAATAGGGTTGTTATTACCGTTACCATCCAAGTTCAAGCTACCGACAGGAAGACCGTTGTATTCAGAGCGCAAGTAAGGGTAAGACAGCATAGCCTGCTGGAAAATAGAAGCATAAGTACCCGGACCGGCACCAGCCCCCGGCTCGCTATCTGTAGAAACATAACCAGACAAGCCTAAAGACAAATCAAAATTATCGGTAATCTTTGCATCCATATTGGAACGGAAGTTATACTTATCATAAGAAGTTTTATCAATGATACCCTTTTGATTATAAGCTCCAACAGAAGCAAAGAACTTTAATTTATCTGTACCACCTGATACAGATACATTATTAGTATAAGTAGGAGCAACATCTTTGAAAAGCAAATCAAACCAATCGGTATTACCATATACCTGTTCGTCAGAGCCAGGATTTTCAATACGAGCTATTTCATCAGCGGAAAAGCGCAAACTTTCTTCTGCTACTCCATCCATACGCTGTGCTGTATTGTACCAATACGCAAAATCGGGACCATTTAGGAATTCCGGAAAATTTGTATTCTGACTTAAAGTAACCGAAGAATTCACGGTAACCGTAGGCTTCTGTACTGTACCACGTTTCGTAGTCACCAAAATAACACCGGCAGCAGCGCGCACACCATATACAGCAGCTGCAGTAGCATCCTTCAAGATAGTAATTGATTCTACTTCATCTTGTGAGAATGAGGGAAAATAGTCCGTTACAACACCATCGACAACAATCAAAGGGTCACCGTCACCAGCACCATTACCACGGATATACAAACTAGATCCATCTTGACCCGGTTGACCACTGCTCTGCTTTGTAATCAAACCCGGCAAACGACCGGCCAACATATTAGAAAGAGAACCACTAGGAGCCATCTTCAATTCTTTGTTACCTACTTGAGAGATAGCACCGGTAACACTACCTTTCTTCTGTGTACCGTAACCTACCACTACTACCTCGTCCAGCAGTTCTGAGTCTTCTTTCAAAACCACCTTCAAAAGTTTTCGACCTTTCAAAGTCACTTTTTGGGTAGTATAACCCACATAAGAAAAGGTTAAGATTTCCCTTGTGTTCGGCACGGTAATAGAGAAATGACCATCCACATCGGTCACCGTACCTGCCTTACGATTCTCTGTAAACACAGACACACCAATCAACGGATTATCCATCTCGTCGAATACACTACCCTCTACCTTCACCTGAGCATTAGCGCCAGCACTAATCAAAGCAAATAACAAGAATAGCCAACAAAAATACTTGTTTTTCATTTTATATTAGAATTTTATTAATTAGTATCATTTCTTATCCAAATAAATGTATTCCAATGTCTTCCAACATTGATAGAGTCCTCTTGGCACATGGAAACAGCCTTTCCACTTTCCACCCTTCAACGGTAAGAGCACTTCCCCACGACGGTTCAGATAACCATACCATTCAGGATGTTCGGCATCCTTAAAATGCGTCCATGTGTAATCGTGTACTTTTTCAAACCATTCCAGGCATCTTTCATCGCCTGTAAACTGATAACCTTTCAACATGGAAATCAAGGTTTCAATGTGTACCCACCATAATTTCTGATCCCATTCCAACTGCTGGGGAGGACAACCTTTGCGGTCCATGAAGTAATAAATACCACTGAATTCCTTGTCCCAACCATACTCCAACATTTTCAAAGCTGTGTCCTTAGCCTTTGCTATCAATTCCGGACGGTTCAAACGCTTGCCTAAATCCATGATAAACCACATGGCTTCAATGGCATGACCGGGAGTTACCTGACGACCTTCAAAACAATCAACCAACGAATTGTCACCATTCAGATTTTCTACAATAATACCGCCTAATTCCGGACGCAAGAAAGCTTCCATCACCTCATGTATACATACATCCATGGTTTTCACCAAGAAATCTTCATCGAGCAAATGTTCTATTTCCAATGCCAAATTACAAAGAATCATGGGCAAGGCAAAGCCCTTCAGATTACGAGTTCCGGGATGCAGCTTGTTCCACTTGCCTTTCGGATTATCTACCTTTGACAAAACAATATCAAAAGTCTTTTTGGCTATATCAGCATATTCTTGATTACCAGTGGCCAAGCTTAACTGACCAAAAGCCATGGTGGCAAAGGTGTAAGAGAATATGTTATAAGGCTCAACCAACGGGTTGCCTTGGCGATCTAGAGAAAAATACCAATTATAATTACCATCGTGACCGTACTTTTTCAGGAATTCTCCTCCATGAATAGCACAATCGAGCCACTCCTGACGCTTCTCTACTTTATTATAAAGCATGGAGAAAAGCCATACTTCACGACCTTGCAACCAAATGAACTTATCTGTATCGAACACAGATCCATCGCGGTTCAAGCAAGTGAAGTATCCGCCGAACTCGGCATCTTGTGAATGTTCCAACCAAAAAGGAAGTACCCGATCCAGCAGTTCTTCCTTATACTGTTCTGCTAACTGTTTAAAATCTACCATAATATTGACTTATTTAATGGTTAATATAATATGTTCTTACTTCGTATAAGTCACCACTTCTCTCACCCAAATATCAGCACTTTTCACTGGATTTAACCATTTACAAGTCAGCGTGTAATCTCCTTCAGGCTGTTCATAGTTGAAGAACAATTCATGTTTACGGTGATTGTACTTCAAAGGCAACTCGCAAGTTTCTACCAGTTTATCGTTAAAGTAAACTTCTAACTGAGCGACATAATCTTCAGGAACATTTTCACCTTGCACGGCTCCCTTGATAACAGCACCTATACCATGGAATTTAATTTCCGGGAACTTAGCTACCCAATTCTCTATAGATATGCGCTTATCAAGCTTCAATCCTTCAAAGCTGATTTCAAGCGGTGCGGCTTTCGGTTCCTGATAGTTGATTTCTATCACATCCTGATTCACCTTCCCCCCCTCGCGTTCAATAAAACGTAATGCCTGTCCGTAACTCAACTCGCAACCTTTATTAAAACTTACAGTATTATTGAAAGGACGATCGGCTACTTCCATCAAAACGGTTCTATATTTTTCAGGCAATTGGTTATAACCCAACATGGTAGCAATGATACCACCTGAAGAAGCTGGATTACAATCTGAATCCTGACCGGCACGTGTAGAAATATCAATGGTACGTTCAAAATCGCCTTCACCATACAGCAGGCCCAAGACAATGTAGGCACCATTCACGTAGGCTTCAATATTAAAAGGTACTTCTACACCATCGGGACAAGCGATATCGGCGGTTCCCCATTTGTTTTCAATCTCTTGCCAACATTTTTTCCAGTCTGTAGGATATTGCTGATGCCAACAGATAACGTCGCTCATGCATTCATGGAACTTACTTTCAGCCGGTACCGACTTCAATGCTTCCGTAACAATGAAATTCACGTCATTGCTCACATAAGCCAAGGAATACATGGCCGCTACATATACACCACCATACCAACCGTCGCCACAAGCCATGATGTGCCCAGCACGGTCGCAGATATCGACTGCACTATTCACCATACCCGGTGTTACAATACCGGCAAAATCGGCTTCAATCTGGAAATCCAAGCAATTGGCATGCGGATTGTTTTTCCAATAACCACTTTCGCGAGCAGATAAACCATGCAAGAGGTTGTATCTGGCCTGCTGATTGGCATGACACAAAGGATATTCTTTGGCTAAGAAATCTACGGCAAAAGAATCAGCAGGGGTATCCAAGCCACAACGCTCCATGGTTTCGATGAAGGTTAAATCCACATACACATCATCGTACAAACCGCCACCACCATCAAACCATTTTTTTATTTCACCCGGTCCCCAAGGCATCACTATCGAATCCGGAATCATAGTAGACAGATAGCGGAACTCTGTAGGACCTCCATACGTACAGCCGATAACCTGACCGGCCCAAGCACCTTTTACCTTATCAAACAGAGCATCTTTTGATAGAGTAAGATTCAAATTCTCGTTTTGAGAACCACCACATGAGCATAAAGTTACCACCAAACAACCACTCAATAAAATTTTTCTAATTTTCATCATATCTATTATTAAGGTCAATTTTTTGTTTTCATCCAATAACGTTCAATCTCTTCCAATGATTTTCCGGTGGTCTCCGGCACCAGTTTCCAAACTATCAGCATGTAGGGAATACACATGGCAGCAAACAGGAAGAATGTTCCGGCGGGGGTAAGATTTTGGAGCATCCAGGGGGTAAGCTGCCCAATCAGGTATGTACCTATCCACAATGCAAAACCGGCAATGGACATGGCCAGTCCACGCACCCGGATTGGATACATTTCGGAAAGCAATACAAACACGACTGCGCAAATGGAAACCGCACAGCAAAACACATAGAACAAAAAGAAAACTAGCAGGAATAGGCTTGAAATGCCCCATGATTCTCCGGCAATAAAATAAAAGCCTATCAATACCAATGAAAGAATCATGCCTGAAACACCGTAATACACCAATTTCTTACGACCCACTTTATCAATAATGGCAAGAGCCAGTACAGTAGTCAGGGTATTGACCAGCCCCACCAACACCTGATAGAACAAGGAATCGCCACCGGAAAGGCCAGCCCCTTCAAAGATGGAAGGACCATAATACAAGACTGCATTCACTCCCATAAACTGTCCGAGGATGGCTATACATACACCAATAATAACGGCTTTCATAATACCCGGCGACAAAAGCAAGGACCACTCTGATTGGATTTCGGAAGTAAGAACAGACTTCGTTTCGTTCAATTGCACCAACGCTTCTTTGGAAGAGCTGTAAATGTGCTCCAAAATATTGACCGCACGCTCTTCACGATTGCGGACAATCAGCCAACGCGGACTTTCCGGAATAAAGAAGACAATGACAAAGAACAGCAAAGCAGGCAAAGTCTCCATTCCCAACATTCCTCTCCATACTTCATTCACAAAAATCCAGTTAAACCAGTTATCGGCAGCTCCTGCATGGGTCTCAGCATACATAAGCAACTGATAATTCATTAGATAAGCTCCTAAAAAGCCAATGGTAACCGCTAATTGATAAAGTGATACCAAGCGTCCACGGTACTGAGCTACCGACACCTCGGATATATAAAGAGGGGACACAATGGAAACCACACCGATACCTACACCTCCGACAATACGGTAAACCACCAACTGATTGAAATCTGCACATACCGCACAACCGATAGCAGACATAGAAAAGAGTATGGCCGACAGAATCATGGTACGTTTACGACCAAGCTTGTCACTTAAAATACCAGCAAAGAGCACTCCTACAATGGAACCTATCAACGCACAGCCCACATACCACCCTGACGACATGGTATCTAAATTAAACTGAGCGGTTACCTTGGCAATGGTACCGGAAATGACTGCTGTATCATATCCGAAAAGAAATCCTCCCAAAGCTGCCACAACAGACAAGAAAACTACATAACCAATATTGACTGAAGATTTCATAGTATAAAATTTATCGATTAAATTCAAATTATTCTTTTACAAGTTGCTTATAAACAGAACCGAAGCGATCGGTCACCAGTACTTCTATGCGAGCCTTTTTATCTTTAGGAACAGCCTTAAACAAATGATTGGTAGGGAAAGCATTCACCCAAGGTGCTCCCATCTTTTCACGATCGGAAAAAGCTTCTACAGCAGCCGGATCCAAACCTTCACAACGGGTCATCTCACCCATACAAGTACCATTCTCGATCCACTCTACCTTCCACTGCTCATCCCAATTCCAAACATTGGCCAGCACTTCTTCGGGAAACTCTTTCGAACTACCCGGAGCATAAGCCTGAAACTGGTATTCCAGCGGATAATCTACCGCTTTGTAGTACCACTTCACCTGATTACCATCTACCTCATAAAGTCCAAAGCCTTGGGGGGTACCGTCAGAACAAAGCATGGATTTCCAAAAACCTGCACATACAGCAGCTGTATTGTGTTCCATTAACCGGTCGTTGAACACCACGTTACCGTTCACATGTGTATGTCCGGTAATGAGGTGTGCCTCATGGTCTTTCAGCAAAGCATACAGACTATTGGCATTGCTTGTCTCGTCAGGCAGCAAGGCATTGAACTTGATGTCCTTGGTAGTACTGGAAGGAATATGCATCATTACAAATACCAGATGATCTTTCGGCACCAAAGCCAAATCTTTCTCCATCCATTGCAGGGTACGTTCATCAATGTAACCTATATAACGATAATCCCTATTGATATAAAAACAATTGTCTAGTATAATATAATGTGCCATTCCACGATTGAAAGAATAATAAATGGGACCAAAATAGTCCTCATAAGTCTTGTATGAATGTTCAAAAGAACGTACACCTATTTCCATATCATGATTTCCTATGATACGGTAAACAGGCAATCCCAGACCGCCAGACACTTGAATGTAATCTAGGTATAAATTAGGAGTATTACCCACAATGTCACCACAATCCAACACGAAGGCATCACGCTCCTTGGCATACTTTTCCATAAAGGCTCGTGCCTTACCTACATAAGAACGATAACTGTCTAAATGCTCCTGACAGCTGACTTGCACATCAGTCTGTACCATAAACACATGCTTCATATCATCTTTCAGATTCCTCTTCAATTCAAAATCATACTTTAAACGGCCTTTCTCAAGCGGGAAAAAGAAAGCGATATGCCCACCACCCTCTTGCGGCAGATAACCTGCAGGCGTGGAAAGATATACAAACCGAGCATCCCGGTTGCGCGGCAACTCATAACGCCCCTGAGCATCAGTCAGCACCACGTCAAAACCATCTGTCACCACAACACCAGCAAGCCCTTTGCCTTTACAGGTCACCACGCCTTCAACGGGATCTGGATAAATTGCAGCCTGCATGATTGAGACAACCAAGAACAGACAACAACTGCAAAACAATCTGAGCATAAAATTCATAATCACTTAATATTGAAATATTCCTTATACCTATTATACAAGTGTCCTGCCTGCAAATATGCTGATTGAGGACTCATAAAATGAGAAAACTCAAAAGTGATGGCCTTGTCATAACCGGCTCGCTTGGCAGCCTCTAGCTTCATCCGTAACTTGTCAAACTTAATAGGCAAAAAGTCGATGGGCATGTCACGATCAAAGGTTTCAGCGTTTGTCCAACATTTCATGCCATACTTATCAGCCAGCTTTTTGTTCACCGTAAAGAAAGCATCCAGTTCATCGTAATCGATATGTCCGTCTTGAAAAGCACAGGCGTCAACCACATCATGAATGCCATCGAAAATTTCATTCCACTCCCTTTCATGCTCCTGAACAGAAACCGCATCCTCCTTTGTCAACTTATCTGTACCCATCACAGCCTTTTTCCCGTCAATCCACGGCGAGATGAAAGTGGGCAGACCTCCGGAAACGTCCTTGCACTGCTTGCCCATAGCATGGAAAGCATCGATAGCTCCCTTAGTGGCACGGCTTATCTCACCGCTAATATACCAACCTCCAAAACTCTTGTATTTGCTGCCATAGTTCCGCCAGACCTCGTCTATCACGTATTTGTTATCCTCTATCTCCCAAGAAAGGTCACCCGTATCCCAGTAACGTCCTGAATCATAGAGACCAAAGTAAAACTTCATGCTGTACTTATCCGCTAGGCGAAGGAACATATCCAGCAAATCGACAGAAGGCATATAACACCCTTTGCTCAATAAATGCGCTGAAGGATAAGTGATGAATTTGCGATAGCCCGACCGGATCATTATGACCGTGTCAATTCCAATACTCCGCATATACCGAAAATCCTGATCCCATTCCCTTTCCCCCCAATTCTGATGGGGAATATCATGGGATATCTCATCCAAGAACGTGCCGGTAATTTTAAGTGCATCACCCATGGGGACCAGCATGGAAGAGGTAGACTCTTGAGAAAAGAAACAATCTCCATCACTCTCTCGCCCTAACAATGAAGGGGCTATGAATGCAGACGCACCCAACAAAGCGGTCCTCTTTAAAAAATCCCTGCGTGTTTTCATTATTAATAAAATTAAGATAAACTATTATATATAAAACCTATTGAATACGCTTTTTTAAGATAAAAATCAATTATGCTTTCCATTGTTTTAGATATTAATTGTTATTATTCAATTATCATGCTGCAAATATATATATATTTATTATCTTTGCAATAATTAATAAAGTATTTGATTAATATATAACCAATTCTTAACACATATTAATGTGTATATACTAAATAATTTATATAATAACAAATTAAATAAACAATACTTCAAACTAATTAAGCCAAATATATCAATATATTAAATCAAATAGAGCAAATAATATAAAAACACATATATATGAAACAGAATTTATTAAAAGAAATGGAAGCCGGGAGCAAGAATGCACTCTTGAAAAAAAGGATCATCACACATTATATATATAATGGAAGCTCCACTATTACCGATTTGGCCAAGGAACTCGATCTTAGTGTGCCCACAACCACCAAATTCATCAATGAAATGTGTGAAGACAACTATATTAACGACTACGGGAAACTGGAGACTAGTAGCGGCCGCCATCCAAGTCTATACGGACTCAACCCGGAATCAGGATACTTCATTGGGGTAGACATTAAGAAATTTGCCATAAACATCGGACTGATCAATTTCAAGGGGGATATGGTGGAAATCAGGATGAACATACCGTACAAGTTCGAAAATACACAGGAAGCTTTGGACGAACTGTGTGCACTCATCCGAAGCTTCATAAAGGGAACGGAAATCAACGACAAGAAGATAATGAATATCTGCATCAACATCTCCGGAAGGGTAAATCCGGAATCAGGATATAGTTTCAGCATGTTCAACTTTTCAGAGTGTCCTTTGGCAGATATACTGACTGAAAGGATAGGATACCCGGTCTGCATAGACAACGACACAAGGGCCATGACCTATGGAGAGCACATGCAGGGATGCGTCAAAGGGGAAAAAGACATCATCTTTGTCAATATAAGCTGGGGGCTCGGAATCGGCATCATCATAGACGGAAAGGTATACACGGGAAAATCCGGATTTTCCGGAGAGTTCGGACACGTCAATGTTTTCGACAATGAAATACTGTGCCACTGCGGCAAAAAAGGGTGCCTGGAAACGGAAGCCTCAGGGTCGGCACTGCACCGCATCCTGTTAGAAAGAATCGGTAGCGGAGAAAGCTCCATACTTTCAAAACGGACCGCAGAAAATCCGCCCACATTGGATGAAATCATCACCGCAGTCAACAAAGAGGACTTACTATGCATTGAGATAGTGGAGGAAATAGGCCAAAAACTGGGAAGGCAAATAGCTGGATTAATAAGCATATTCAATCCGGAACTAGTAATAATCGGAGGTACACTATCATCGACAGGAGACTATATAGTGCAGCCAATTAAAACAGCAATAAGGAAATACTCATTGAATCTAGTCAACAAAGACGCCACGGTGACTGTTTCCAAGCTAAAAGACAAGGCTGGGGTAGTTGGGGCCTGCATGCTGGCACGGAGCAGAATGTTCGAAATTTAAGATGGACGCTGCCGGTATAATGGGATTGACAAAGAGTATATCAAGAATGCAACCATCATATACAATAAATTGAAAAAGCAAGGCGGTAGTTAGTTACTGATAAAAGCACAGAATAAACCTGCATCATGATAACCGATTTCCAATACTGCCTCATATTGTGAAATTCGAAAATACAAATTATTAAACTGTTAATAAAGGGAAGATGGAATCTATAGATATACTCGGAAATATTACGAACATAACGAAGATTTTGGAAAATAGCCCCTAAGATAGGGACAAAAAAGCAAAAGGAAAAGTCAACTAATCTCAGAGCTCTCCAACATATTCTACGATAACGTCATTAGTAGGTACTGACCTCCCAATGACCAGCTAAACCGGATGCGCTTAAAGCGAATCACTTCCCTTTTTCAACTCATAACCTGCTGTGCATTTTTTATCAGAGAATGCACAGCAGATATGCTCTTTGGCCATGTTTTCTTCTGTTAGAATGATGTATTTAGATAAGCTATTTTCCATGACTTAGTTTATTTTATCGGTATATGTATATTTTTGTGATATTCTATTCTTTATTCTCTTTTGAATAATTGATGTATTCCTCAAAATGTACTCCAGGCTGTTGTATAAAGTTCTGTCCCTCCATATTTGCCCCATATACGCATATACACTAAATATAGTCCTTCGAAACTTTGGAGTTCAGCATGCAATTCACACTCCTTTCTATTATGTTCGCACTCTTTTAATCACATCCTTAATCTACTGATATATGTTTTGGGAGAAATACCAAATTATTTCTTAAATGCTTTGGAGAACAATTACGGGTTATCGTAGCCGACTAACCCAATCAAATTCTGTAAACTCATGTCTTCAGTTTGCATATATAGTACAGACCGTTCTACATGTTGCCTTGCCACATAAGGGTATAATGGTTCATTCAGAACAGAGCTCATCATACAAAGCAATTGCCGTTGAGACACATTTACTATATCGGCTATTACATTCAATTGCAATGGCTGATGCAAATTAAACTTTATGTAATCAATTATTTGATTAACTTTCAGCTTGTATATATTTTCAATGCTACTTTTCATCTATAACTATATAATTTGTAAATATATAGAGTTTATACAAATATATGATTGTCCAATCTCGCTAATTTCATAAATTTTAGTGCAAGATGCAAGTATACATCTATTGACACTAATCTTAAAATTCTTATTTTCAACGGATTTCATAATCAAAAGTTACCATAAAGAGAGATGAAAGGGGCAAATAAACGGATGCATAGCATTCTTTTAGACATAAGAACAGAAGGATATAAGAGGAGATGCTTGCCAGATATATGATGTGATATGGGTATGATGTGATACGATATAATATCCTAAAAGCAAAGAAAGAGAAATACTTCACAAGTATAAAATAATCCCCACTAAAAATCTGCTGACCCCAAGAAAGCAAGCAAAACAAAGAAAAGAAAAGCAAGCAAAACAAGGCAAGGCAGACAAATGAACTTAACTTCTCTGTTCGGAATGATAGCCCGAAAACAAGAAAGCCCCTGCATCTTCCGATACAAGGGCTTCTCTCTAAAAAAACGGCGACTACCTACTCTCCCACTGTTACGCAGTACCATCGGCGTGACTGAGCTTAACTTCTCTGTTCGGAATGGGAAGAGGTGGAACCTCAGTGCTATAGTCACCTGAATAAGG